>JBCCDR010000093.1:0-8758 GCA_039030675.1 Pseudomonadota bacterium
CGCAAGCAAATCAGCGCTCTTGGGGCAAGCGAGCGCCGCTTTGGATTGGAGGCTGCCGGCGTCCAGCGCAATTACACTGAGTTTGCGCGCGATTTAGGAAACGAACGCAGCTCTGAAGAGCGGCTCGTTCAACTTGCCAGGCAGTTTGAGCGCGCGCGCACTGATTTCCCAAGATTGATATCGCTTGTGGGCAGAGCGCGCAGCCGCGGCGATGTTGACATGAGCGTTCCCGCGCTGGCCTTTGACTACTATGGCCTAGTTGCAGCGGACGCGTACGGCGCTGAGGCTGAGGCGGCGGGGGACCATAAGGCTGCCCAGGCTATGATTGCTTTTGCCCAGCAACACCAAACGCCATCGCCCGCTTGCCCCGCACAAACACCAGACCTCTGCGTTGAAATCAGCCGCGCCTTTAAAGGACCCATTGAAGCCATCGCGCGCACGGCGTCGGCTGACTTAAGCGCAGAGATGGAGGCCCTCGAAGACGGGCCAGAAAGCCTGGAGACGCTCGCAAGCATGACGAAGCTCGCCCGCACGTCCGTTCAGCGCTACGGCACGCTCCTTGCAGTGCCCAGCCTGGCCGATTGGGCCCGCCGGAGCGATGAAACGCGTCAAGCGCTGCAGGAAGACCTGTCCGGCGATATTCTCGATGCCATTGAGAGCGTGAACACGTCCAAAGGCTATCGTGAGATCAAAGCAAAGTACTTCGCCGGCGAGGATATGGACCGCCCAGAGCTGGAGAAGGTGGCTGCGGCTTTCAATGCAGCTATGGAGCAGACCACGCCCTTTAAAGACATGCCGTACGCACGCTATTTCAACGCGCTCTATAATCAGGAATTTAGCGACTTAAAGCAGCTGGATAGCCAGGCCCTCGCTGGTGTGCGGCCACTGCTGAGCCTGGGCGGGCAGCAAATGGCGCTTTATGGCGACCTCGCCGATGCGCTAGCGGGCCGCAAACGCGGCCAAAGCGCGGAACGCATCCGCAACGCCATGCGCCATCTTTCCGTCGTGCATGCTGTGATGGGTACTTATCTCATTGAGTATCAAGACCGCTATAAGGCCTGCCAATCCAAAGGCGACTCTGTCTACACCATCACCACGCGCAACGACTATGTGACTCGCGACGGCTTTGGCAATGAAATCAGCCGCCGGCCAGGATGGACGAACAAGGAGAGCTACCGGATCCCCGCCAAATTCCGCGACCAGTTCGACGCCCTGTTTGGCGAGGCAACACAGAATAGTCTTGGCCAGCTGCTAGATTTGTTTGCCAATGACGGCAATGTGGCGCGGCTGCGCTCTGGCACACGCGCGCTCATGGCAAAGCACGCCTGCGACAGCGCTGAGATTCAGCAGTTTGAATGGGGCCTGCTGGCCTATTCCGATGACGTAACGCGCCGCATGGAAGGCAAACCTGCACCGAAGAGCCCATAGGTGCGACAATTAATTAATTGACCAATCGGTCGATTTATTTTACGCCCTTGTCATACCCTTGATAAGGACACCTGCATGTACACCACTGAGCTTGATAAAAATCGTCCAGTTGACATCGCCACGGGCGAACCAAGTGACCTCGTTGACGCGTTTGAAGCGCGCGTTGCGGCTGATGAGTTTATTGAAGCCAAAGACTGGATGCCTGAGGCGTATCGTAAGACGCTGATCCGGCAAATTTCCCAGCATGCGCACTCAGAGATTATTGGCATGTATCCGGAAGGCAATTGGATAACCCGGGCGCCGTCGTTGGAGCGTAAAGCCATCTTGCTTGCCAAAGTGCAAGACGAGGGCGGCCACGGCCTCTACCTCTATTCAGCCGCTGAAACGCTTGGCGCAAGCCGCGAGGAGATGGTGGACGCCCTGCACACAGGCAAAGCGAAATACTCAACCATCTTCAACTACCCAACCCTGACCTGGGCAGATATCGGCGCCATTGGCTGGCTGGTTGATGGCGCCGCTATCATGAACCAGGTGCCCTTGCAGCGCACGTCTTATGGGCCCTATGCGCGGGCCATGGTGCGCGTGTGTAAGGAGGAGAGTTTCCACCAGCGCCAGGGGTATGCCATCATGCTTGCCCTTGCAGAAGGCACCGAGGCGCAAAAGCGCATGGCGCAAGATGCTTTGAACCGCTGGTGGTGGCCGTCGCTGATGATGTTCGGCCCGCCCGATGACAAATCCCCCAACACAGAGCGCTCCATGCGCTGGCGCATCAAGCGCGAAACCAATGACGAGCTGCGCCAGAAGTTTGTGGACGCCACCGTCCCGCAAGCTGATCTGCTGGGCCTCACTGTTCCTGATGAAGACCTCACATGGAACGAGGAACGCGGGCATTATGACTTTGGCGACATTGATTGGAGCGAGTTCTACGCCGTCGTCAAAGGCGAAGGCCAATGCGCCAAAGAACGCATGACAGCCCGCAAAAAAGCCTGGGACGATGGCGCTTGGGTCCGTGAAGCGGCGGATGCCTATGAGGCTAAGCAGGCGGCGAAGAAGGTGGCTTAAAGGAGCACCAAATTACGCTCGTCATTGCCCGACTTGATCGGGCAATCCATGGGAAAGCACATAGACAGGTTTTTCCATGAGTGCGGCGGATAAATGGATCCTCCGATCAAGTCGGAGGATGACAAGGTAAAGGATTGAAACACCATGAGCAAAGACTGGCCCCTTTGGGAAGTCTTCATCCGCGCAAAAGGCGGCTTGGACCATAAACATGCCGGCTCCGTGCATGCGCCCGATGGCGACATCGCGCTGCGTCATGCGCGCGACACCTACACCCGCCGGATGGAAGGCGTGAGCATTTGGGTGGTGCGCTCGTCAGACATTGTCTCTTCTGACCCGGATGCAGCTGGCCAATTGTTTGAGCCGGCGAAAGACAAGATCTACCGCCACCCCACCTTCTACGACCTTCCTGATGAAGTGAAACACATGTGATGGCACACGGTCCTTTGTTCCAATACGCGCTGCGCCTCGGCGATGATGCGCTCGTGCTTGGCCAGCGCCTGGGTGAATGGTGCGGCCATGCGCCCACGATTGAAGTTGACCTGTCGCTCGCCAACCTGGGCCTGGACCTCATTGGCCAGGCCATGCATTTCCTGGGGCTCGCCGGCGACATCGAAGGTGCCGGGCGGGACGCGGATAAGCTGGCGTTTTTCCGCACTGAGCTGGATTTCACCAACTGCCTCTTAGTTGAGCAGCCCAATGGCGACTTTGCGCAAACCATGACGCGGCAATGGCTGTATTCCACCTACCAAGTGCTCGCGTTTGAAGCGTTGATGGGTTCAAACGATGCGCGCTTTGCTGAAGTCGCTGAAAAAGCGCTGAAAGAAGTGCGCTACCACGCCGAATTGGCGGCTGATTGGGTGGTCCGCTTGGGCGATGGGACCGAAGAAAGCCATCAACGTATGCTGAACGCATTGGCGTGGCATTGGCGCTATGTGCCAGAGCTGTTTGCCATGGACGAGGTGGACGAGGCCATGCTCGCTGCAGGCATCGGCATTGATAAAGCCGCCTTGCGTCCTGCCTTTGATGCACAGGTGAACGTAACACTCGACGCTGCAACCCTGCCACGCCAGGACGACCAACGGCCCTTGCTTGGCGGGCGCGGCGGCCATCACAGCGAACATCTTGGCCATTTGCTCGCCACCTTGCAGCACATACCGCGCAGCCACCCCGATGCCCGTTGGTGACACACTGGATATGGCGGCCATAGAGGCTGTCCTGCACGGCGTTGAAGACCCCGAAATCCCTGTGATCTCAGTCATGGACCTGGGCATAGTGCGCGCCATTTCGGCAGAGGAAGTCGCAATCACGCCGACCTACAAAGGCTGCCCCGCCACTGCGGTCATCGAAACCTCCATTCGCGCGGCGCTCGATGCGGCCGGTTTTGAGCGCACGCAGGTCAAAACCGTTTTGTCACCGCCTTGGTCGACCGACTTCATCACCGACGAAGGCCGCGCTAAACTCAAAGCTTATGGCATCGCTCCGCCGCCCAAAGGCGCAGATGCCGCTAGCTTAAAAAATGCCGGCCCGGCGGAATGCCCCAACTGCGGTAGCCACGACACCCGCGAGATTAGCCGCTTTGGCTCCACGCCTTGCAAAGCGCTGTGGCAGTGCAGCAGCTGTCTCGAACCGTTTGATCGCTTTAAATGCCATTAGAAAGACTGCCCATATGGCCGATACGTTTGTTCCTTTGACCATCAAATCCGTACAGCGCGAAACCGCTGACGCCATCTCTGTATTGTTTGATGTGCCCTCAGACCAAACAGACACTTTTGCGTTCCAAGCCGGCCAACACCTCACACTCAAAGCTGACATCAATGGCGAGGAAGTGCGGCGCAATTATTCCCTCTGTGCTGCGCCGCATGAGGGCAAGCTGCGGGTTGCCATTAAACAAATCAGCGGCGGCGTTTTCTCAACCTGGGCCAATGAAAATCTGCAGCCGGGGCAAGCCATTGAAGTAATGCCGCCCCATGGCAGTTTCACCTGGTCTTTTGATGCAGCGCGGAAGGCGAACTATGTCGGTTTCGCCGGCGGTTCTGGCATCACGCCCATTTTATCGCTGCTGAAGACGGCGCTGAGTGAAGAGCCGCTGTCTCACTTCACCTTGATGTATGGCAACCGGGGCAGCGCAGACATCATCTTCCTGGAAGAAATCGCTGCCATGAAAGACAAGTTCATGGGCCGCTTCCAAGTCTATCATTTCTTAGAAGATGAGCTGGAGGACATTGAGCTGTTCAACGGGCGCCTCGATAGTGACAAGCTCGCCGAGCTGGTCGGCGGCCTGTTCGACCCTGCCGATGTGACCGCAGCCTTTATCTGCGGGCCCGGTCCCATGATGGATGCGGTGGAAGAGAGTCTTCAAAAAGCGGGTCTGGCTTCGGACCAAATCCTGCTGGAACGCTTCACCGCCGGCCGCCCGAGCGCCGCGCAGGCAGCCGCTGTTAAAGAGCAAGCACAGAAGGCTGCGGGCGTCACGATGCAAGTGCGCCTGGATGGGCGCATGCGCAAACTGGTGTTTGACGGGGAGCAAGACAACATCCTCGACGCAGCCCGTGCAAAGGGTCTGCCTGCGCCCTACGCTTGCAAAGCCGGCGTATGTGCCACCTGCCGGGCAAAGCTCCTGTCAGGTAAGGTCGATATGCGTGCCACCTACGGCCTGACCGAGGAAGACAAAGACGCTGGCTATGTCCTCACATGCCAAGCCATTCCCCTGAGTGATGATGTCGTCTTGGATTTTGAGGGGTAAGGCGCTATGCCAGGCGTTCAATTGCATGAAAGTCATCCATGGCCCGCCCGCAAGCCGCAGATTATGACGAGCGCCGCAGCACGATTTTAGAAAAAGCAGCTGAGCTGTACGCGCAGCAGGGCTTTAATGGCTGTTCTATCGCTGATCTGGCAACAGCGTGCGGCATGTCTAAGTCCCTGCTGTATCATTATTTTTCTTCCAAAGAAGACATCCTCTTTGAGATCATGAAAAGCCATGTGGCCGAGCTGGCTGACGTGGTGGCGCGGGCCGATAGCATTGCAGATCCAAAGGCGCGTTTTTCAGCGCAACTGTCTGGCTTTATGGGGCTATACCGTGATGCGGTGCATCACCATAAAGTCCTGGTCAACGACCTCGATAAACTGCCTGATGAGCGCCGCAGCGAGATCGTCAAAACCGAGCGCGAAATCATCGCGGCGCTTTCACACTCTATCGGTGCCATCGCGCCTGACCTGGCGAAAGACCCCGCCCAATTAAAGGCAACCACCATGCTGTTCTTCGGCATGATCAATTGGACCCACACTTGGTTTAAGCCCGGCAAAGCGCTTGATAGTGCTCAGCTCGCGCAGTTGACGGAGCAGCTATTTCTAGGCGGTTTGCAGGGTCAATAGGGGCTTACTTCCAAACGCCTTTGTCCTTCAGATACTGATACGCATCGCTCGTGTCGGTGGGCTGATAGTCCGCGAAAAGGTTTGGTGGGAAGCGGTTTTGGTATTGCTCAAAGATGGGGCGGTAGAGGTCCATATGGACATAGGGCAGGGTGTGGCGCTTGCGGTAGCTGGCCATGGGCAGCGTTACCGTGATGATGGTCTCATTCTCGGAATTTGCTTCATCCATGAGCTTTCCATCGGGCCCATAGACCGCGCTGCCGCCGGCGCCGCCATTGTCAGCGAGGAAGCCCGGATTGCCGGGTGAGACAGCGTTGTTGGCCACAGCCGTATAGACCCCGTTGTACAGGGACGTGGCTTGGATATCGGCTGGCGTGAAGCCGCCGGTGGCCGTGCGCAGGAAAATCTCGCCGCCTTTCATGGCGTAAGCGCGAAACAGCTCCGGCTCGCGCTGAGCCGAGGAGGTCACCAAATTGCCCACCGGCGTGCGCGTGATGGGGAGCACATGGTCCATGCCATACATCTCGATATACTGTTCCAGCACGTCGTAAATGGTCGTTGTGAACAGCTCAAAGCCGGGGCCGAAGACGCCCTTGATGTTGCGCGGTTTCCAGTGCTTATCGAGCACTTCACCGTCGGGGCCTATAATGGTGGTGATGGACAGCACGTGGTTCGGCCAATCGGGGTCAGTCGCATAGCTGCCGAAGACAATGTAACAGCCATATTGCTTGGCTTTTTTGCCGATGGCTTCGGTCTCTTCCCCAGGAATCTGCATGCCAACGCGCAGCACGTCTTCGCGCTTCCAGTTTGCGCGGTAGCCCGTGATGGGGAATTCGTGGAAGAAGAGGATATCCTTGCGCCCGCCCCAGCCGCTGGCGGCGTCAATGGTGTCGAGCATGTGTTCAAGATTGGCTTTGCGGCCTTTGGCAGCTTCTCGGCTGGAGCCGCTATCAATGCCGCGCACGCGCGTTTGCATGACGCCCAAACGCACAAAGGGTTTTGCCAGAGGCAGCTTCTTATAGTCACCATCGGCTGCAACCAGCGCATCGCTGTCTTTGGTTGCGGCCTGTGCTTTGGGTGTAAAGGCGCTTGCGGCGCTCATCGCCATGGCCGCGCTGAACAAAGCGCGGCGGTCTATCCCAGTCATGCTTTCCTCCCTAGATGCGTTCTAAGGTGGCTAGCTTAACCGCTCGGATGCCCATTGAACATGGTCTTCCATGTAGGTGGCGATGAAGAAATAGCTGTGGTCGTAGCCACCGCGCATATGCAGGTTTAAGGGGATGTTGGCCGCCTCGCAGGCCTTGGCCAGCAAATGGCTCTTCAGCTCCTTTTCCAGGAACTGGTCTGCCGTGCCTTGGTCCACCAAAATCTCCGGTACGCGCGCGCCATCTTCTATGAGCGCGCAGCCGTCATAGCGGCGCCAGGTGGATTGGTCCGCGCCCAGATAGCCGGTGAGGGCTTTTTGCCCCCACGGGCAATTGATTGGGCTGACGATGGGGGAGAAAGCCGACACGGATTTAAACATCTCGGGGTTTTTGAGCGCCAACGTCAGCGCGCCATGCCCGCCCATTGAGTGCCCCGTGATGGCCTTACGGTCCATATCAAGGGCGGAGAACTCAGCGCCCACCAGCTCCAGCAACTCGCCGGTGATATAGCTTTCCATCTTATAATGCGCCTGCCACGGTGCCTGGGTCGCATCGACATAAAAGCCAGCGCCTTTGCCAAAGTCATAGCCGTCATCATCAGGCACATCATCCCCGCGCGGGGATGTGTCTGGCATCAGAAACGCGAGGCCATGCTGGGCGCAGTAGCGCTGCGCGCCAGCCTTTGTCATCACGTTCTCATGGGTGCAGGTCAGTCCTGAGAGATAAACCAAAAGCGGGACAGGGCCCGCCTGTGTTTGAGGCGGCATATACACGGCGAAGGTCATGTCCGTGCCGGTGGTAGCACTGGCATGTTTGTAGACGCCTTGCACGCCATCAAACATGGCGTTCTCTGAGACTGTTTCCATGGGGCTGGCCTAGAGCGTAACGCCTGCAAAAGCGCAGATTTTGTTGCCATCAGGGTCGCGCAGATAGGCGCCATAAGGGGCGCCTGGCGCACCTTGGCGCACGCCTGGCTCGCCTTCGCAGCTGCCGCCATTGGCGATGCCTGCCGCATGGAAGGCGTCGACTTGTTCTTTGCTGGAGGCTTTGAAACCGATGGTGCCGCCATTGGCGTGGCAAGCCGCATCGCCATTGGCAGGTGTGCAGATGCCAAAGCCGATGCCGTCTTTGGAATAGAACAGATTGCCATTGGGCATTTCAGAGGGCTCGGGAAAGCCAAGTCCCTTCATGACGGGGGCATAAAAGGCTTTGGCCTTGGCCAGATCATTGCTGCCAATCATGATGTGCGTAAACATTGCAGGGAAGCTCCTTTTGCGTGGATTAGAATTCCACCACGCTTCTAATGCTCTCCCCAGCATGCATCAAATCAAAAGCAGTGTTGATCTCATCGAGCGGCATTTTGTGCGTGATCAGGTCATCAATGTTGATCTTGCCTTCCATGTACCAGTCGACGATTTTCGGCACGTCTGTGCGGCCGCGGGCGCCGCCAAAGGCTGTGCCTTTCCACACCCGGCCGGTGACCAGCTGGAAGGGGCGCGTGGAGATTTCCATGCCTGCCTCTGCCACACCGATGATGATGCTTTCGCCCCAGCCGCGGTGGCAGCATTCCAGCGCTTGACGCATGACGGTCGTATTTCCCGTGCAGTCAAAGCTGTAATCTGCGCCGCCCTCTGTGGCATCGACAATGGCTTCGACCACTTTGTCCATCCCCACTTCTTTGGGATTGATGAAGTGTGTCATACCGAACTGCTCGGCCATTGCGCGTTTTGAATTGTTGATATCAATGCCGATGA
>JBCCDR010000094.1:0-8720 GCA_039030675.1 Pseudomonadota bacterium
CCCAGGCCACGTGGAGGGCTTCGCCGACAGCTTTTTCGGGCTCTTCCGCGCCGTTTATAGCGATGTCGCCGCAGGCGGGCGTCAGCCAGATTCGACGTGGGTTGAATTCACAGACGATGACTTCCTTCGATTTAATGCGCTGGAGGTCCAAGAGATCGACAGAGAAGGCGAATTATTAGAGCCTGATGTTATGCGCTTCTTCGGCTGGGCGGAAATTGAGCGCGGCAGCCTCAATGTCATCCGCTTTGCTTTCCAAAGCACGCCCAATACACCTGCGCCAATTCCTGGCCGTCCGCCCATTGATGTGCCGGAGCCGGCAAGCTTGCCGCTGATGGCACTTGGCGCAGCTGGCTTATTCGCTATGCGCCGGAAGATGGCTGCTTAGTCTTCTCGCCTTCTCCTAAGCTACAAAACGCGCTTCTGCTCTGCGGGGGCGCGTTTAACTTTGTTTTGATGTCTGACTGGGTATCTTAACGGCAGACGTTTAGATATCTTTCAGTCCGCTATGACCCAGCTCTTCTTTCTGTCCGTGCCAGGCTTTGATTGGCGCATTGCCCAGCCGTTGGTCGACGATGGGGTGCTGCCCAATTTAGAAGCGCTCATCGAAGGCGGCGTCATCGGCAATGTGGCAACGCCGCCGCCTCTCAGCTGGCCAGTTCCCACAGTCTCGCTTCTCACGGGCACTTTAGCAGACAAACACCGGATTTTCTCGCCTTTCGTGCCCGTTGAGGCCGAGACTGGAGAGAAAAGCATCACAGTCTTCGGCATGCGCAACGCCAGCCTTGCACCCTTTTGGACCTATCTTGCTCAAAGCGGCAAAACCTGCGCGCATGTGGGCTGGCCTGGCATGTATCCCGTGCCGCAAGATACTGACATTACGGGCGTGAGCGACATGTTCGCCCATGCCAAAGGCAAGACCTTTGATGCGTGGCCGCTGGATGAAGCAGCACTGAGCGCAGACCTGCCGCGCGATGTCTTCGCGGACCTGCGGCTCCATCCAGTTGAAGTGACGCAGCAGATGCTGCTGCCATTTTTAGAGCATGCCGAGACGCTGGATTTAGAAACCGATACGCGCGCGAGCATGATCGTGAGTTTGCTTGCGCGCTTATCCACGCTGCACGGAGCGGCCACCTGGATTTTAGAGCACCGGAGGCCAGACGTACTGTCTGTGCATTTTGACTACTTACAACACCTCTCCAGCCTGTTCATCGGCTATGCCGCACCGCAGCTCGAGCAAGTGACGGACCATGACCATGCACTCTACGGCAAGGTGACAGAGGGGGCTTACCGCTTCTTGGATATGCTGCTGGCGCGCTACCGTGATTTGCTTGATGCAGACGCAAATATTGTCATAGTTTCCGCTCACGGCATGCGCATAGGCGATATGCGCGCCGCGCCGCGCCTTGATGGCAGCGTCAACGCCTCAGAAGGCTATCGCCCCTTAGGCGCTGTGTTGGGCTGCGGACCGCGCCTGAAGGCGGACGACCTCATCAGCGGCGCGCGCATCCAAGATGTGGCGCCGACGCTGATGGCGCTCCTAGGAGTCGATGCCGGTGAGCAAATGGAAGGGCAGGCGCTAAAGGCGTTCTTTGCCGAGCCGCTCGATGAGCCGCGCCATGCGCCCCAGACCATCCAAACGCAAGCGGCAACGACAGCAGCCCCCATTGCCCAGTATTTGGCGGAAGAATGGACGCGCCTTGGCCTCATTAAACCCCTGCGCGAGGGTGCCGAAGAGATGTGGGAAATCGTCTCCATCCAAAATGCCTTGGCAGAAGCAGCGCTCTTGATGAGCCGTCACACACAGCACGCCAATGAACGCGCTAAGGCGGCGTTAGAGGGCGTCCTTGCCATCATGCCAGACCAGGCTGAAGCCTTGGTCCGGCTGTGTCAGCTGGCGCTGCGCCGCGGGGACATTGCCGCCTGCCAAGACCATTTAGGCGAGCTGCGCGATAGTGGTCTGTCGACCTTCATGACCTCGCTCTTAGAAGCGCAGAGCGCCATACTCAGCAAGGATGAAGACACCGCCCGTAAAGCGCTCGACAAAGCCAAAGCACAGGCGGATCGTTTCGCCCGGCCCATCCGCTACTATGACCAGCTCGGCAATAGCTGGCTGGTCTTAAAGGACGCTGCAAAGGCGAGGAGCATCTTTGAACAAGCCAAAGACATCGACCCTGACGATCCACTGATCAACGCGGGCCTAGGCCTAAGCGCTGCGCTGGAAGGGGACGATGCCGCTGCGGTAGAGGCCTTCCAAGCATCGCTTGCGGTCCTTCACGAACAGCCGCGTGTGCATTATAGCATGGGCCGCGCGTTGGCGCGTCTCGGGCAGCTTGAGCCTGCTATCAAAAGCTTCGCCACCGCAATCAAACTCAACCCAAAAGACAAACGGGCCAAAGCGAGTTTCGACCGCCTCACGCGCGAATTGGCGCAAAACCTCAGCACTCCGGCATGACACAAGATATGCAATCGTTTTGGCCTCGCCTCGGCAGCCTGACCCAGGCGGCCGATGGGCTGTGTGTGTCCGGCGCAGAGATCAACACCATTTCCAGCCGCTATGCCCGCCGGCTGACAGCCGCTGCCCCCTGCCATGGCCGTAATGTCGTCATCGCCCATGGGAATAGCGCGCGTTTCTTTGTGGACTTGCTCGCCGTTTGGCAAGCCGGTGGGTGCGCTGTCTGCGTTAATGCCGGGCTCACACCAAGCGAGCTGGGCCGCATTGTCGATTTCGTGGATGCCGCCTGCATTCTCACCGTTGAGGGGCAAGAGATCTCAAGCGCGCGCCCAGTGCTTGATTTAGAAAAAGCTGACCAAGAAGCTGACGCACACCCAGCTGATCTTGATGCCGCTGCGCTCATTTTGTTTACCTCTGGCACAACAGGCGACCCAAAGGGCGTTGTTCACACGCACCGGTCCATCCAAGCGCGTATCGCGCTTAACGCGCAAGTGATTGGCGCAGAAACCCTGGCCAAGACACTGTGCACCCTGCCGACACACTTTGGCCATGGCTTGATCGGCAACTGCTTGTCCGCCCTGCTCACGGGCGGCGATGTGATTATCGCGGGGGCCAGCGGCATCAGCCTCGCCCAGCAGCTCAGCACACTCATCGATGCGCATGACATCACCTTTATGAGCTCGGTGCCAGCGTTGTGGAAGTTAGCGCTGCGTCTATCGGCGCCACCCAAAGGCGGCAGTTTAAGACGCGTCCATATCGGCTCTGCGCCGTTGTCCGCAGACCTATGGCGCAGCGTTGCCGACTGGGCTGGCGCCGCCGAGGTTGTCAATATGTATGGCATCACCGAGACAGCCAATTGGCTTGGCGGCGCGTCTTCCAAAACACACACGCCGCAAGACGGTCTGCTTGGCACGCTGTGGGGCGGGGATGCGGCCGTGCTGACGGATAATGGCGCGATCGCCGCCTGCGGGGAAGGGGAGCTGCTCATTCGCACGCCAAGCCTCATGCAAGGCTATTATCAGCGACCAGACCTGACCGATGCGGCCTTCCATCAAGGCTGGTACCGCACGGGCGACACGGGCCGTATTGACGGCACTGGCGTCCTGACCCTGACAGGGCGCAACAAATCCATGATCAACAACGCCGGCATTAAGATCTATCCTGAAGAGCTCGACCTCTTGTTTGAGCGTCACGCGCAAGTGGCCGAAGCCTGCGCCTTTGGCGTGGAAGACGCTGTCAGCGGGGAGGCTGTCGCCCTAGCCGTTGTGCCTGCGGGCGACGCGCCCGATCCATCGGCCTTGCGCACATGGGCAAGCGAGCATATTCGCGCGGAAGCGCTGCCGCGGCAGATCTTTGTGTTGGACGCCATCCCCAAAACCGACCGCGGTAAGATCAATCGCGAGACTGTCCGCGACCACTGCCTTGCTCAGCAGAAAGCCACGTCATGATTGCAATACCCACATCCTGGACGCCTGGCGCGCTGCTCAAGCTGGAGACTGAGCGCTTTGTGTTGCGCACCATGACACGTGAAGATGTTGATGACAGCGTGGTCGCGTGGCTTGCCAACCCTGAAGTCATGGTGGGCCTGAATTTGCCCCGCCGGCGCATGACCCGTGCGCAGGCCGTGCGCTGGGCGCTCAGCTATGACAACGCTACGAAATTCATGGTCTTGGTATGCGCCAAGGACAGCGGCGAAAAAATCGGCTTCTTTACGCTCACGATAGAAGGCGCGCACCGCACTGCCGAGACCGCCGTCGTGGTTGGCGCGCAGCATTGGTGGGGCAAAAACGTCGTTGCCGAGTGCCGCGCCGTGCTCATGGATTTTCTGTTTGATACGCTCAATATGCATAAGGTCATCGGCCGGCCCCATGGGCGCAATATGTCGTCGATTTTCAACTACAAAAAGATGGGCTTCACCTGTGAAGCTGTCCTGCGCCAGCAAATGCGCGCCATCGACAGCGGCGAAGGCGAAGACAAGCGCCTCGATCAGCTCATCTTCGGCATGCTCCGCACCGAGTGGCACGCCCGTAAGGCAGGAGAGGCCGCATGAGCCCTTTAAGCGACACCGTCAAATCTCTCATCGCCGATGCGCTTAGCGTGCCAGCAGCAGATGTCACCAGCGCCACCGGCCTTGCAACAACGCCCGCTTGGGATAGCCTAGCCCATATGCGCCTCGTGCTGGCGCTAGAAGACAGGTTAGGCCGTCAACTCACCCCAAATGAGATCATATCCATTGCATCAGCAGAGGATGTCGCAGCGCTGGTTCGTTAGGCTTTGATATCTGCTGTGAAAGCACTTTTTGACTGCTGATCACGGCTATTGTCGTTGACTCTGGCTTGTCTTTCCTCAAACGGTTGTTGTGACGAGATTTTGGTTTGGCTCGTGTTAAAGGCGAGGGGATCTCTCCCATGACTTTTGTGCGCTTCCTGTCGTGTGCGGTGATGATCTGCGCGGCATTTCTGAGTGGCTGTTCCAGCGGCGTTGTTGACGCGCCGACCGCTTTGCGGGAGGGGCAGGTTGCCCAGTCGACGGATCTGAAGACCTCTTACATGCTTGGCTCTGGCGATCAGGTGCGGCTGATCGTGTATGAAGAGCCTGAGCTTTCAGGGTCGTTTTCTGTGGATGATGCAGGCCAGCTGTCGCTGCCGCTCATCGGCGCGGTCGGCGCGCGGGGTCTGACGGTGACGCAGCTGAAAGAGAGTATCGTCGCGCGCTTTAAGGATGGGTATTTGCGCGATCCTAAAGTGGGTCTCGAAATCCTCCGCTATCGTCCCTTTTATATCTCTGGCGAAGTCAGCACAGGCGGGGAATATCCCTATGTCGTTGGATTGACCGTACCCCAGGCCATTGCAACGGCAGGAGGATATTCGCGGCGCGCAAACAAACAGAAGGTCACCATTATCCGCGCGTCCGATGGAACGCGGTTTTCCTATCCTGCAAACCAAGCGACACGCGTGTTTCCAGGAGATGTGATTGAGGTTCCTGAACGCTTCTTTTGAGCCCCGCAACAATCCTCGCCCGCACTGGGTTTGTGAAGGGAGTGGATCATTGGTGGCTTTAACGGCTTTGTGCTCTGGCCTGGCAAGAGCAGTTTTGTGGCCCCTCTTAGCCGCGCTTGTTTTTCTCCCCGATTTGGCGCTGTCGCAGGTCCTACCCGAGGGGCGAAGCTGGGCGGATATTCCGCGCCCTGAATATGCGCCGCTTGGCATTCGTGCAGGCGGTTTTAACGTTTATCCGCGCCTGCGGACCGAGGCGGCCTATGACAGCAATGTCTTTGCCCGCGCGAGCGATGAACGCGATGATGTGGTCATCACGGTCCGCCCAGAGCTGGAAGTGCAATCGGACTGGTCAGTGCACGCGCTTGGGCTATCAGCTTTTGCTGAAAGCAGCATCTATCCTTCTATCGCCAATGAGGATCATACGGATTTTGGCATCGGCGGCAGCGGCACCTATGAGATCAGCAGCGCTACGCAGCTGTCGGTCGATGCCCGCTATGCCTTCCTGCATGAAGATCGCGGCGATATCGACACGGCCTTTACCGCCGATGGGCCCATCTCGCTGGACCGCATTGATATACGCGCGTCTTTGCAGCATCGCTTTAACCGGCTTCAACTTGGCATCAATGCCGGATTTGATCGCTTTGATTATGACGATGGGCTGCTGGCGGATAACAGCGTTGTCGATCAAGACTTTCGCGACCGCAGCCAGGTCTCTGTCGAAGGCATTGCACGCTATGCGCTGTCCCCTGTTTTTGGCCTCTATGTCAGCGGCGCGTATAAGACCACCGACCATGATTTCAGCCCCGAGAGCGTGGATTTTGTCGAGGGCGTTGATCTAGAACGTGACTTTGACGAGATCGCTGTAGATGGCGGCATCGCCGTGGAAATCACCGACACGCTGTATGCCACGCTTGGCGCAGGCTATTTCAGCGCGCGCTTTACCGATCCCAGCTTTCAAAACGAAAATGGGGTGAGGGTGCGCGCGGATGTGCTGTGGAACGTCACATCGCTGACCACGCTGCGCGCGGGTGCTGCGCGGGAAACGCAGGCCGCAGCCAGCCCCATTGCGCCCATCCGCGTGAACACCAGTGTCACCTTCGGCATGGACCATGAACTGCTGTACAATTTCATCCTCACGGCCGACGCGCGCTACCAGCTGCGTGATTTTGATCCGATTGATCGCAGCGACAAAGAATATGCCGCGACGATTGGCGGGCAGTATCTGCTCAACACCTATGCCCGGGTCCGCTTGGCTTATAATTTTCAGCAGCGTAATTCGCCGATTGGCGTCTTTGATTTCACCCGTCATCAGGTGATTGCCCGCATTGATCTTACGTATTAAGCGCGCTCAGCGATGGTAATTCTAAATATACCATAAATATAACACCGTTCTCGTCTGCTCTTAGCTTATCAAGCTACTGGGGAGTTAAAGAAATAAACAATCGTATTTAAATACGGATCCGTAATCATAGTGTGTCTTATTTAATCAAGACCTGAAGAAAGACAGATACAAACACGGTCCCGCGCTATGCGATTGCAGAAAGAATTTCCGCATCAGGCCCTTGCCAGCCCCGCCCAGACATTGCGTGCTGTGCGCAAACGCGCCCGCGGCATCACACGCAGCGCCTCTCTTGACCCCGTCTTTGCAGGCGATCGGGCAGCCTCCTTCGCCAAGTCCATTGCGGTGAACCGACACAGAGCGCGCAAAGGGGTTTTCGCCAATCCCTTTTACGCGCTTGTTGTGTTCAGTCTCGTCGAAGCGGCGATGCTGGCCGTGTTGTCGGGCGCTCTGGCGACTTTGTCTTTTGATATCCAGTCCGCTGCTTTCACGCGCCATAGCCTGGCCGGTGCGTTGGTGGCTGGCATCTATCTGTTTCTGCAGCTGTTCTGCGGCCTCGGCGACCCGCAATGGCTCACGAAGCTGCGCGCCCGGGCCATGAAATCATTGCAACTCTTTGCCATCGCGGCCAGCGCGCTGCTCATCATGGCGTTTGCGTTGAAAATCTCTGAGGACTTCTCGCGGGCCTGGACTGGCCGTTTTGTCGTGCTTGGCGCGCTCACGGTGTTGATCAGCCACGTGGTGGTGCGGGTCACGCGCAAGTCCTTTCTAGACACGCTCGCGGGTGAGCGGGTCGCGCTTTATTCGTTCACTGCTGACAGCCTGGAGATTGCCCGCCAGTTTGTAGAGCCCAGCTCGCTTTACCGGCTCGTCGGCATTTATGATGATCGCAGCGCGCGCCGACCGGAAACCTGCGCTGCGCTTCCCTGTGAGGGCTCCTTACAGAACCTGATTGAAGATGCGCAGGCCGGCCTGATTGATTCCGTTGTCATCTGCTTAGACATCCGCGCCAAAGAGCGGGTGCGCTATCTCATGCGCAAGCTCTCTGCAGCCTCCGTGAATGTCTCCTTCGCGCCGCTGCTGCATTTTGAAGAGACGCTCAGCCTGAATCCGCGCCCCATGGGCGGCATGCTGGTGGCGGACCTAGCCCAGCGACCGCTCAGCCGCTGGGCTGGCATGACCAAATGGCTGGAAGACAAGCTGATCGCTTGCTTGGGTCTTGTCGTTTTAGCGCCGGTCATGCTGGTGATCGCCGCGCTCATCAAACTCACCAGTGCTGGCCCTGTCTTCTTCCGCCAGCAGCGCTTTGGCTTTAACAATCGGCCCTTCTACCTGTTTAAATTCCGCAGCATGTATGTGGAGCAGCAAGATGTTTCCGGGGCCCTGAGCACCCAGCGCGGCGACCAGAGGGTCACGCCCATTGGGCGGATCTTGCGGCGTACCAGCCTGGATGAAATTCCCCAGCTGTTCAATGTGCTCCGCGGTGAGATGTCGATTGTTGGCCCGCGCCCCCATGCGCTGGAAATGCGCGTGAATGATGCGCTGTATCATGAACGCTATAGTGATTATGCAAGCCGCCACCGCGTCAAACCGGGCCTGACGGGCTGGGCGCAGATCAATGGGTCTCGCGGGGAGGTGGATACCCACGAGAAAGCGCGCCGCCGGATCCTGCTCGACCTCTATTACATCCGCAATTGGAGCCTTGCGCTTGATTTATGGATCATGGTGTGCACGGCCGTGACCGTCATCACCAACCGCGATGCTTATTGAGCGCCGCTCGCCACATTGACGTGCGAGGCTTCGCGCCCGCCGATCCAGCGGATCTCTGGCGCTGGGCCCATCGTTTTTATAAGCGCTGCGGCCGGCGCATCAATGCGGGCTAACTAGCGAAAGATAGTTAGTTAGCGATGCCTTCGGCGTAACGGCGCTC
>JBCCDR010000095.1:0-8703 GCA_039030675.1 Pseudomonadota bacterium
CAGCCATTTGTTCCACGGCCGCACCATGCGCACCACGCCTATGCCAAGGCCGCCGACTTGGCTTCCGGGCTGGATAATCCAGTACAGAACGCTTGGCCGGTGGGCGACATATTTAGTCAGGTCGGCTTCAAAAACGATGTTGATAGAGCCGGATTTGCCCATGGTGCCTTCAAGCGGCAGCTGCGCATCCTCAACGACTTGAGAGTTCGCGCCGTCCGCGCCAAGCAAATATTTGCAGCGCACGGTGTAGGCTTGTCCCGTCAACCCATCGCGCAGGCTGACGGATACGCCGTCACTGTCCTGGGTGTGAGAAAGATATTCGGTATCAAAGCGCACTTTAGCGCCGCGGTGTGCGGCGGCGCGGGTGAGCACCGGTTCCAGCAGGTTTTGCGGCAGGTCACACATTTGGGTCGGGCTTGCCAGGTCATAGTCTGCCTTGCGCTTTGGGTGCGTTCCCCAGGTCTGGATGCGTCCAAACTCCTTGCCTGCCAGAGAGGCGCAATAGGTGTTCTCACCCATTTGCTCTTGCGGGGCTGCAAGAGAAATTGCTTCGTCTTCGAGGCCCAGGTCGCGAATGACTTCCATGGTACGCTGGTTGGTAATATGGGCACGCGGTGTGCGCGCTGTCCAAGGGAAGCGATTGATGACCATGGCGTCAATGCCGTAGGTGGCCAGGAGCGCTGCTGCGCTGCCGCCGGCAGGGCCAGTGCCAACAATCAGGACGTCAGTTTCGTAGGTCGGCTCTTGCGCCATTTTTGATCTCCCCATCAAGATATATAGTGCGTGTTCGACCCCCCGAACTACGCCTATAGTTCGGCACTTTGTTTCAGGATGTAAAATACCACCGAGAACACGTCTTCATACCGTTTGAGTATGGAAAAGGGGCTTGTGAACGGCGCATTGGTAGTCGCATCATACCAACTCAAAGCGAATGAAGTGGCAATTAATGCCGTAGCGCTATGGCCGCCAGTTTTTTAAGGTGCGAAAGGGGAGGGTATGGAATTAAGGCAGCTGAAATATTTTGTTGTCGTTGCGGAGGAAGGCAATTTTGGCGCTGCGGCCCGGCGCCTTAATATCTCCCAGCCGCCTATCACCCGCCAGATTAAGAAGTTAGAGGATGAGCTTGGCGTCGTTTTGCTCAAACGAACCCCTAAAGGCGCGCAGATGACGGCAGCCGGCCAGGTCTTTTTAGAAGGTGCCAGGCAGGCTTTAACGCAAATCAAAACCAGCGTTGAACGCAGCCGTGCGGCCCAGCGCGGCGAGATTGGGACTTTGGAAGTCGCCTATTTCGGCTCGCCAATTTACGCTGTCCTGCCAGACCTGCTGCAAGCGTTTCGCCGCGCCATGCCGGAAGTGCGCGTGTCCTTGCAGCGCCTGTCAAAAAGCGAGCAGATTGCAGCGCTCAAGGTTGGCCAAATCCATATGGGCTTTGGCCGCTATTATCCCGCTGAGCCGGGCATCGTGGTTGAGCAATTGCTGAGCGAAGGCTTATCCGTCGCCCTGCCTGAGTCTTATACGGATGTCCCTCCCGTTGGGCAGCGCCTTGAGCTTTTTAAGGCCATGCCCGTCGTCTTGTTTCCGCGCAGTGGGCGGCCCAATTTCGCAGATGAGGTGCTCTCCATTTTAAAGCGGGAAGGCGTGGACCCCCAAGTTGCGGACGTGACTGAAGATGTCCGCTCAGCACTCACGCTCACAGCGATAGGAGAGGGGGCGACAATCGTGCCGGGCACAGTCACGAAATTCGCCTGGTCCGGCGTGCGCTTCTATCCGCTCGAGCAATTGTCAATGGAGTGCCCCGTTAGCTTCATTTACCGCAAGGGCGATACCTCACCGCTACTGCGCGCCATATATTCAACCGTTCGCGCCTATCAGCAGGCGCACAACACGCGGGCTCAATCGATGTAAAACCATATCAGTTCGGTATTCCAGAAAGGGTCAAAAAGTATTGGAGGGTATTGCTCCCTCCATGGCAAAGTCAGCCAATCTGCACATCTCATCATGCCAGGAAATGGAGGTTTAAATGTCAAATATACGGGTCGATGCCGTTGTTCAGGATATTGTCGAAGCTGTGCGCGGCGCGCTGCGCAAGAACGATGTGAATTTTGAAGAGTTTCGCGCTGCTGTCGGGTTCCTTGCGAAAACCGCGCAGGCGAAAGAAATCCCGTTGATGATAGACCTGTTTTTCAACACCACCATTGTTGAGATTGGCAATAAAAAGTCCAAAGGCTCTTCGTCAGATTTGCAGGGCCCGTATTTCCTTGAAGATGTTCCGCTGGTTGAAGACCGCATCAAGACCATGGAGGAGTTTGACGGTGAGCCCATGCTCCTCAATGGCCGCGTCAAAGACCCTGAAGGTCGCCCCGTTGAAGGCGCGGAAATCTTCGTGTGGTCTTCCACGCCAGACGGCAAGTATTCCGGTTTCCATGATAACATTCCCACCGAATATTATCGCGGCAAACTCATCAGCGGCGCTAACGGCGAGTATGAGGTCGAAAGCACTGTCCCCGTGCCTTACCAAATTCCTCACCATGGCCCGACAGGCGAGCTGCTGGAGATGATGGGCCGGCACAATTGGCGCCCAGCGCACGTCCATTACAAAATTAGAAAGCCAGGCTTCATGGAGCTGACCACGCAGGCCTATTTCGAAGGCGGCGATTATGTTGGCGACGATTGCGCGGACGGCATGCACACCGATGAGTTCGTGATTCCAGAAAAGCATCAAGACGGGAAGCGTTTGATGGAGATTGATTTCATCTTAACGCCAGTGGCTGAGCAGTCTCCGTCCGTTGAGGCGGCCTAAAAGTTTGACAACCGGACGCACTTAAGTCCTTTTTTGCGGTACAATCACGGCCTCTTCCAGCATCGACTTGGGGGAGGCCTTTTAAATTTCTCTGGGTTAGGCGGGCCTTTTGTAGCTATGGATACTTTTGTTTACACGGGCCTCCCGTCCCGGGTTTTATTTGGCTTTGGCACGATAGCGCAGCTGGCTGAGGAGGCCGAGGCGCTGGGAATGTCAAAAGCCTTGGTGCTCTCCACGCCGCCGCAGTCGGACCAAGCCCAGGCTCTGGCCGACCGCCTGGGGCCCCGCGCGGCCGGTGTTTATGCGAACGCGACCATGCACACGCCTGTGTCTGTGACGCAGGAGGCACTGCGCGTCTATGAAGAAAGCGGCGCTGATGGTGTTGTGGCCATTGGCGGCGGCTCTACCATTGGTCTTGGCAAGGCCATCGCCTTGCGCACCGATTGCCCGCAGCTCGTTGTGCCCACCACCTATGCCGGCTCTGAGATGACGTCCATCATTGGGCAGACAGAAGATGGCGAAAAGACCACGCAGAAGACGCTTAAAGTGCTGCCGGAAACCGTCATTTATGACGTGGATACCACGATGACCTTGCCGCCGGTGATGAGCGTGACGTCCGGCATGAATGCCATCGCGCATGCTGTTGAAGCCATGTATGCGGAAAACGCCAACCCCGTACTGAGCGTGATGGCGGCAGAAGGGATTGGCGCGCTAACGAAAGCGCTCCCCCGGGTCACCAGCGACCCAAGTGACAAACAGGCGCGCTATGATGCGCTTTATGGCGCATGGCTGTGTGCGGTCTGTCTTGGCTCGGGCGGCGTGGCGCTCCACCACAAGCTTTGCCACGTGCTTGGCGGGTCCTTTGATTTGCCGCACGCGGAGACGCACACCATCGTCTTGCCGCATGCGGTGGCCTATAACGCGCCTGCAATCGGCCCTGCGCTGGAGCGCATGAACGCGGCTATAGGCACGCAGGATGCAGCCGGCGCGCTCTATGACATTGCCGAAAAGGGCGGCGCGCCCATGGCTTTGAAAACGCTTGGCATGCCGCAGGATGGCATCCAAAAAGCCACTGAGATCGCCTTTAAAAACCCATATTATAATCCACGCCCACTGGAGAAAGCGCCGATTGAAGCGCTCATTGCAGCCGCTTGGGAAGGTGTTCGCCCTGCGCGCTAAAATGTGATAGCGCATCGGGGACTGCAGGCGAAAAAGGGGCGGGCGCGATGGGAACATTACAAAGCGTTCAGGGCCTGACATTCTGGCAAGCTCTGCGTGCGCCGGTCACCGTCCGCCGCGGGCTGAAAGTTGGCCTTGTGGTTGGCACAATTCTAACACTGATTAATCACGGAGATACGCTTCTGGCTGGCGCCGTCCCACCGCTTTGGAAGCTCGTGCTCACCTACTGCGTTCCCTATTCTGTCTCTTCCTATTCGACCGCTGCCTTTATCCGCGAGATGGGGCAAGACGACTGAAGAAACCCGTGGGACACATGGAAGCGCAGGCGCGTTTCTACGACGCGGTCTCTTTGGCAATCTCCTCCATCTGCGCGCACATCTTGCGCAGTCGCTGCGGCATTCCTGCGTTAAAGCGCTCGCAAAACGCGGCGCGCAACGCAAAGTGAGCATAATCATATTTTCCAAGCGTATAGGCCCGCTCAAAGGCAGCGAGCGCGGCAGCGGGTGGCGGTTCATCGCCGGGGACGGCGTGGGCCAGAGCATGGGCATGATAGAGCCACAACACCCCCGCATGGGGCCTCTGTCTGAGCAAGGACGCGCCACGCGCTTGCAACGACCAACGCTTTATAAGCGACGCGGGCGCCGTGTGATGAAGCGCAACCTTCATGGCGGCTTTGTAAGCGGTAGCGTGCAAGGCAGTGTTTTCAGGGTACCGCGCGGCAACTGAGAGCATGTAGTCGACGCTCTCCTCGCGGGCAGCCTGCGCGCTCATTCGGTCCAGCTGTTTTGCTTCCTGCTCCAACTGGAAGGTGAGGACATGTTGCGGCGCTGCGCTCAGGCCAGACACAACCAGCCAACCGCCGAGAGCCAGGAGCGCAAAGCCTGTTAGCAGGCGGCCAGTGCTGCGTGCTTTAAGGGCTTGTGTAGTAGTGGCCATAGTGGCGGTAGTAGCGCATATCGTCGTAGGCGTAGCCGCGCGCGTGGCTTTCTGCCTTGGCGGGATCGACGTTGGTGAGCACACCGCCGGCAAGGCGCGCGCCATGATCGTTCAAGATACGCCGGGCCTGCGCTGCGGCAGGCCCTGGTGTGGCATTCCACATGACGCACATCAGCACCAAGTCCACCTGCCGCGCCAACAGTGCGCTATCGACGATCGGTAGCAGAGGGGCGCTGTCGATGATCACCTTGTCATAGGTTTCTTTCGCCGTGCTTAGCAGCTGCGCCAAAGCGTCCGTGCTCATCACGTCCGCCGGGTCGATGGGGACGCGGTCGTTGAGCAAGCAATGGAGCCCATTGGGCAGCGTTATGGCCGCATCATCCAGCGACGTGCCCCCGGTCAGAACATCCAAAATATCGTGATGTGGCTTTGGAAGATCCAGGCGCCTGAGCAGGCTCGGTCGGCGCAGGTCAAGGTCAATGAGGAGCACGTTTCGGCCTGCCAAAGCATAGCTGCTTGCGAGGCTTATGGCGGTTGTCGTCTTGCCTTCCGACGGCAGAGCGGACGTGAGTTGCAAGGTTTTAACCGGCGCATCGATGCGCGCCATATCCAGCGCGCTGCGCAGCCGTTTAATATTCTCATGAAAGCGCGATGTAGGTTCATGGACCAAATAGTCTGGCAAGCTGCGCCCTTGCAAATCAGCGGGTTTCATGCGCGGCAGGGATACCAGCGGGGTCAAACCCGTGCGCTCGCGCATAGCGCCCAGCGCTTTGACCTTGGTGTCAAACACATGATGCAAGAGCACCCCGGCGCTTGCGAGCCCTAACCCAACAAGCAAACCCGTCATTGCGTAGACAGAGAGGCTTGGATACGCCGCGCTCTGCGGCGCAGCGGCCGGCGTGACCAAGGCTGCTTGGGGAGACAAAGCGTCTGCTTTGCCGGCAACAAAGCTGGTCTGATAGCCTTCAAGCAAGGTTTCATAGAGTTTGCGAGAGGCGCTGGCTTGACGCTCAAGCTCGCGCAGGCCCACGCGGGCGCCGTCTTCCTTCTCCGCTTGGCTATCGAGTGTGCGCTGCTCGGCGACGAGCGCTTTTACGCGAGCCTGACCGACCGCGACTTCATTGCTCAGATTGCGCACAATCCGCTGGGCTTCAGAGGCAATCTGCGCGGTCACGTCCTCCAGTTCCGCCAAAACGTTCACAACAGCCGGATGGCGCTCGCCATATCTGGCGAGGAGCTCTGCTTTGCGGCGCGTTAACTGGGCTTCGTCTTGGCGCAGCTTGGCAATGGTGCCGGAGGCTAAAATCTCCGCTACGCTTTCCACATCTCCGCCGCCTGAGGCGAGGGATTGGGCTTGGCTTAACCGGGCCCGCGCGCTGGCCAGGTCTGTGCGGGCCCGCACGATTTGTGCGTTCATTTGCATGCGCCGCGCTTCGGTTGAGGAGGGGCTGGGCGCGCTGCCTAAATCATGTTTCGCGCGGTACTCCTCCACAGCTTTCTCATCGGCCGTGACAGCCGCGCGCATGTCTGCGATTTGGCCATTCAGCCATCCTGAGGCTTCCTCAATCGCGCTCAACCGGTCTTGCTGGCTCCGCGCCAGATAGCTCGTGGCAATTGCATTGGCGATGTCTGCGCTCAGCTGCGGCTTTGGCGCATGGGCTGTCACGGTAATGACGTCAGTATCGCGCAGCCGCGCAATCGTGCGCCTCTCGAGGATGTAAGACAGTGCCAGGCGCTCGCGCAGAGTATCGTCTGGGAGGGAGGCCCGTAGCGCTTTGCTTTCAAAGCCGAAAAGCTTGCGCCAGTAAGTGAGGGAGAGCTTGCCTGGCGTCTTTGTTTGGCGCAGCAGCGCGGCAATCACCGCGTGATCCTCTAACTTGAGATCTTTTGCTGCCTTTTGCGCGGTGACGCGCGAGCGCAGCAAAGAGGCTTGGCTTTCCACAAACGTCTGGCTTTGCCCGCTTTGCTGGATGGCGTCCACGTCGACCAGAGATTGTTGCGGCGGATTGATAAGCAGCTCCGCACGCGCAACATAGCGCTTAGGCAGCGTGGTAGAATAGCCCGCTGCAAGGATCGCAGCGCACAGTGCAAGGCCAATAACAAGCGGCGCGCGCCGCCTCAGCGCGCTGAAAGCGGTGAGCACATCAAGGCCGGTGTCCGCCTGCCCGAAAAGGGCGGCAGGCAGCCCTTGCATCTCGTCTTTTGAGTATGCCTTGTTCATGGCACCAGTGCGATGTGGCGCTGGGCCGGTGTGGTCTTCGCCGCCCGATGCACTGCACAGCCCCGCATATGCCTATCGCCCCTTGGTTGTAACACCATTAAACGGGAAGATAGAAAGGATTGCAATGCAGCTTTAAGTCATTCCAACATTATGTGACGCGTCAAAACGGCCACTGCTGCGCTGCTATTGCAACGCAGGCGGCACGGTCAGCTCCCCCGTCCAGGGATTGCGCTGCAAGCGCGGTAGGAGCGTCGATGTGCTTGAATCGGCTGAGCCGCGTCTCCCGCCGCCACTTCCACTAGCACCTACGGTTGAGGCTGGCTTGGTTTTGTCAAAATAGCGCACATTCTGGTCTTTCGCGAATTTCAGGCGCCGGCCGCCAGGTGTTGCCGCGTTCACGGGCGCTTGTAACTTAGCATTGGCCTTGGCCACTTTGACGGAGCGTGGGATTTTCTCTCCCGCGTTGCGCATCTTGTTTCTTGATGCCTGCGCGAGACGTTGGTCTGTGCGTCGCTCTGCGCGCCGGGCGTCTCGGCGCTGCTGGTTTTGCAGCGACTGCCGCGCCGTCGGCCGGCTTGAATAGCGGCTGCGGGAGCGCGGGCGCCGTGGGGACGCGGTGCTTTTTGTGGTTTTCTTCTTTGTTTTCGCTGCGGAGGCTGCTGGGATGGTGAGCGCTGCCAGGCAGGCGGCGATGAGGAAGCGGCGGAGCATCATTCAATCTCCTCAAGAATCAAAAGGGCGTCGCTATTAAAGTCGCTGAGCGCGGCAAGCTGGTCGAGGTCTGGATGGTCGCCAAGGACGACATCTTGCATCGCATAGGTCATGAGCACTTGCCGGTCGGGGACGCTTTTCCAAAACCGCAAGGCTGCCAGAGCGCCGAAGAACGGGTCGACCTCTCCATCGATACTGCCCACAAACAGACCCTCGCTTGGTAGGTCGGAAAGCGCATCCTCATACTCGCCAACGCTGGTGCCATTGACCAGCATGTTGAAGCCATCTGAAAACACATTCAGCGCCACATGATGCATGCGCCCATCGGTAAAATCGAACATGAAGGGGTATTCTTCCTCCCCGCTATAGAGCACCAAGCCTTGCCGGTCTGGCAGCATGGTGACCACATAAGAGGGGAGCTAATCATTGGCTTAGTTCACTTGGCTATTTCGCATATCCTGCATTTACTATTATTTATTTATCAGCCACTTTGGTTGGACTACCCGCCATTTTTCTCTTTTTAGCAGCGGGCAGCATGTTTGGCTTTGTTCCTGGTCTAATTCTGGTATCTATCGCCGACACTCTCAGCGTGGCAGTATGTTACCAGTTGGGTCGAACCGTTGCCCGCAAAAAAGTTAGCGAGTGGATTTCTCAACGTCCCCACTGGGGGGAATTTGATCGAGTTGTAGCTCAAAAAGGCTGGAAGATCGTTTTTCTGACTCGTCTGTCCCCCATTGTTCCTTCTAATGTGCTCAACTATGGCTTTAGCTTGACTCAAATAAATTTTTGGCAGTATCTATTTGTTTCCTGGCTAGCTATGCTACCAGTAATTGCCCTTTACGTATATTTGGCTTCG
>JBCCDR010000096.1:0-8693 GCA_039030675.1 Pseudomonadota bacterium
CCGGCGGATTTATTGGAAGCTGGGCGTGACCTACGGCACCAGCTCGCAGCAGCTGAAAGAGATTTGCGAGGGCATCAAAGGCTATGTGAGCAGCCATGAGGCCTTTGCCCAGCCGCCAGAAGTCCCGCTCTTTGTGCGGGTCGATGAGTTTGCGGATTCAGCCATTGTGATCATGCTGTACTGCTTCACGCGCACAACAAACTGGGGCGAGTGGCTAGAAATCAAAGAAACGCTGGCGCACGAAATCAAGTCCATCGTTGAGGGCGCAGGGTCATCTTTTGCCTTTCCAAGCACGTCACTTTACGTAGAAAGCTTGCCTGACCCGGAAGGTTTGGCCGGCGTGCCGCAAGAGCAAGCGACGCTAGAGAGCGCTTGACGCGGGCGCGCTGCCCGATATTCTTAACAAAGAGTAAACGTTTTGCTTGCGTTAGGAGTATCGCGCCATGCGGCTATTGCAGCTGCCTTTGTGGCTTTGTATCGGCATCGGCCTTGCCATCTTCTTTGGCTCCATCAACAAAGACATGGCCACGGCCCTCATCTTTGGCAGCACCTTTGGGCTCGTCTATGGCGGCGGCATGGCCATGATGAAGAAACCCAGCGAAATCTGGAGCCGCGCGAAGCGCCAACCAACGAAAAGAAAACGCAGGGACTACGCCCAGCGGTTTTGATTAAGGCAAAACTGCGCTATAGCCCGCCGGGACCTATACTGAAGCAGGCGGGGCGGTTTTGACACAAATACAGACTCTTTCAGCGCAAACAGACCGACCACTCTTAGATGCATTTTGCGCCGTCCGTCAGGCCAGCGAGCAGCTGGCCGCGCCCCTATCGCCAGAGGACGCCGGGCTCCAGTCCATGGAGGATGCAAGCCCACCGAAATGGCATCTGGGCCATACCAGCTGGTTTTTTGAGACCTTCGTCCTGCGCGACCATTGCAGCGACTACCGCCCGTTTGACCCGGCCTTCGCGCATATTTTCAACAGCTATTATGTCTCCGCTGGCAGCCGGCATGCCCGCAATGCCCGCGGGTTGCTCAGCAGGCCCAGCTTAGACGACGTCTTGGCCTATCGCGCGCACGTTAATGAGGCGATTGAAACGCGCATCGACAGTCTGCCGCAAAGCGCTTTGGACGTGATTGAGCTTGGCCTGCATCATGAACGCCAACACCAAGAGCTGCTGCTCACCGATATCTTGCATGCCTTTTCCTATAGCCCTCTGTTTCCCGCCTACGCGCAGGGCACTGCACCCACAGCCAAAGACGCCGCGCCGCTCAGCTGGACCCATCATGAGGGCGCCGCGGTGCGTATCGGCCATGCAGGCGATGGCTTTGCCTTTGACAATGAAGGCCCAGCACATGACTGCCTGCTGCTGGACTATGCGCTAGCCAGCCGCGCCATCACCAATGCTGAGTGGCTCGAGTTCATGGAGGCGGGCGGCTATGACAACGCCTTGCTGTGGCTGTCGGATGGCTGGGCAGCACGCCAGAGCGAAGGCTGGAAAAGCCCGCTTTACTGGCTGAAAAACGATGGCGGCTGGCAGCATTTTGGCGCCTATGGAATGGTCGATGTGGACCTGAATGCGCCGGTCAGCCACATCAATTATTATGAAGCCGACGCTTTCGCCCGCTGGGCAGGCGCACGCTTGCCAACGGAGGCGGAATGGGAAAACGCCGCCGCGCCTGAGCCCATTGAAGGCACTTTTTTGGAAAGCAGCGCTTTTACGCCCTTAGGCAGCACGGGTCTCTATGGCGACATATGGGTGTGGACGCAAAGCCCCTATGCGCCCTACCCGCGCTATAAAACCGCCGCTGGTGCCATCGGTGAGTACAATGGCAAGTTCATGGCCAATCAAATGGTGCTGCGCGGCGGCAGCTGCATGACGCCTGTCGGCCAAATGCGCCCCAGCTACCGCAATTTCTTCTATCCCCACCAACGCTGGCAGATGACTGGGTTGCGGCTTGCCAAGGACGTTTAGTCAGCCAGCGCTGCAATATAGGCCTTAAAGGCATCCATAAATTGCTGCGTGAGCACCGCGCCATAGGCGGCATGCCCGGCATCGGACTGGCCTGTCTCTTCATCAATACCGCACCCAACCGGGGCAGCACGGTCGCGCAGCGTCGCCACGAGCAGCATGTGCAGCTGGCGCTCGCCCGTTTGGGCATCGACGCTGAAAATCGGGGCGCCCGACTGCCCAGGACGCGCGCCGGGAGACAAGCGCACTTGGCGGGAGAGACCTTGCCCTGGCTTGAAGGGCACGAACGTGCCTTCAAAGGCGGTAATTTCCGGCGCACGCTTATGCCTGCTATCGCACGCAAACCCAGCAGAGCGAAGCGCCTTGAGATGTCTGAACTGCAGCGGCTGAATAGCGCTGAGCGGCACAAACTGATAGGTCGGGCAACGGTCTAACCGAACCACCACCACATCATCATCAAATCTGCCAGGCCGTCGTTGCGCGCTCCCTGAAACATTGCGCAAAGACTGCGCTGCCGCATCGGTTTTGATGCCAGCAACCTGCCCGCGGATTTGAGGGGAATAGACCTGCACTTGGGCTGGCTTGGCATCGCGCAGCACATGGCGGGCTGTAAGCATCACATCGCAGCGCCCGGCAAGCACGCCGGTTCCATTGCGGTATTGGCCGTTTGCCTCAAAGCGGTCTACCAGAATGCGGACGACTGGCTGCGCCACCGGTTCAGACAAGCTATAGCGCCGGCCGGTCTCGTCAGCCCGGGCTGGCGCCGCTGTGAGCGCTACAAACAGCAGCGCCAAGCAAAGGCGGCTTACCAAGTCGTGCCGCCCACCCAGTCTCCCGCAGCCGCAACAAACGTGCGCACCTCAATGCTCTCCCAAATGCCCGCCTTAGCGTAGGGGTCAGCGTTCACGATTTCGAGCGCTTCTTCTTCACTTTGGGCTTTGACGATGAGCAAAGAGCTTGTGGTCTCGCCCGCTTCCAGCATAGGGCCGGCGATGAGAAAATTATCGATGGTGTCTGCGATGTGGGCCAGATGCTCAGCCGTCAGCTCCTTGCGCAATCGCCCCGCCTCTTCGCCTGGCTTGTCTTTACAAATAACGGCGTATCCCATGACGCGCTCGCTCATCGTCTTGCTCCCTTTTTGTCAGTGTTCTGGCGCAACGCTATCAGTTGGCTATTTGGCTGTCCAACCGCCATCAACCGTGATGGCACGGCCCGTCATGGAGCGTCCTGCCGGCGTGGCTAAGAACAGCGCAAGACCTGCCAGTTCATCAACGTCGATGAAGCGCTTATTGGGCTGGCGCTCGAGAATAACCTCCCGCACGACCTCTTCAGCCGTCATGTTATGGACTTTCGCCTGGTCGGCAATCTGCCCTTCCACCAGCGGCGTTTTCACATAGCCGGGGCAGATGGCGTTGGAGGTGATGTTCTCTTCCGCCACTTCCAGCGCCACCACTTTGGTGAGGCCCACCACGCCGTGCTTGGCAGCCACATAGGCGGCCTTATAGGGCGATGCTGTCAGGCCGTGCGCGGAGGCGATATTCATGATGCGGCCATAGCCGCGCTCTTTCATGCCGGGCAGCGCTGCTTTGATGGTGTAAAAGCTGGAAGACATGTTGATGGCGATGATGGCTTCCCATTTATGGTCTGGGAATTCTTCAATTTTCTCCACATATTGGATGCCAGCATTGTTCACCAGGATATCAACGGCGCCAAAGGTGTCTTCCGCTTCCGTAATCAGGTCTTTGATTTCATCGGGCTTGGTCATGTCCGCGCCATTGTAAATCGCTTTCACGCCTGCCGCTTCCATGGCGGCGCGGTTTTCCTCAATCTCATCGGCGTCCCCAAAGCCGTTGAGCGCCACGTTGATGCCGGCAGACGCGAAGGCTTGCGCAATGCCCAAACCGATGCCGCTGGTCGAGCCGGTGATGACGGCGCTTTTGCCGCGCAAAGCGTCAAAACTGGTGAGTGTTAAGACTTCACTTAGGGAACTCATGCTATTCTCCACTTGATAAAGGTGTGCGCTGCACTAGCTGAAAAGGACTATATACTTAGGTCGAAAACGCAATACTGTTTCAAAAATTGCATCGATTTGGTTATATTATTATGACTTGAACCTTGCTTTCCCCCCTGAAAGCTGCACACTGAGACGACTATTTTGCATCGCGTCATAACTTTGGGGAAGAGGCGCGACAAACACAAGAGCGGCCAGGAAGAGCACGCCAAAATAAAGCGCCTCGCAAGACAATAATGAAGGCGAACGCGCGCATATAGAGGGACCAAAAAGAGTATATGCTTTATTCGTTTTACGAGATGCAGCGTAAGGCTTTCGCGCCCATGCGCTTCATGGTTGACCACGGTCAGCACTTTTTCAGAAATCCTTTAAATCCAGCCAGTTATACGCCAGGCGGCCAAATGCTTGCCGCAGCTTTTGATGTGATTGAGACCTCAACGCGGCCCTATGGAAAGCCTGCGTTCAACCTGCCAAGCACGACCATTAAAGGCAAGGAAGTCGCCATTGAGGAGACCAAGCCCTTCCGCCTGCCTTTCGGCCAATTGCGGCGCTTTAAACGCCTTGCCAAGACGAGCGACCCCAAAATGCTCATCGTCGCGCCCATGTCGGGCCACTATGCGACGTTGCTGCGGGGCACGGTCCAGGAGATGATGAAAGACCATGACGTCTACATCACCGACTGGCGCGACGCGAAGACGGCGCCTCTGTTTGAAGGCAAGTTCGACCTCGATAGCTATATTGATTACGTTATCGAGTTCCTCGAGTTTTTAGGCCCAGACACCCACGTCATGGCCGTGTGCCAGCCGTCAGTCCCGGTGCTGGCAGCCGTTGCGCACATGCACAAACACGGCAACACGAATATCCCAAAAACGCTCACCATGATGGGTGGGCCCATTGATACGCGGGTCAACCCAACGGCCGTCAATGACCATGCCACACGCAAGCCGCTGGCCTGGTTTAAGCAAAATGTAATCACCACAGTGCCTGCGCCGCATGCGGGCTTCATGCGCCGCGTATATCCCGGCTTTTTGCAACTAGCTGGCTTCATGTCCATGAACTTAAGCAACCACATCGTGCGCCACCACGATATGTTCCAGCATCTGGTCGAAGGCGATGGGGAAAGCGCGGAAGCCACGCGCGTGTTCTATGAGGAATATCTCGCTGTCATGGACCTGACCGCTGAGTTCTATCTCGACACGGTCGAACAGGTCTTCCAGAAGCATTCCCTTCCAAAAGGCGAATTCCAGTATCACGGCGAAGCGATTGATTTGTCTGCCATTGATAAGACGGCTTTGCTCTCCATCGAGGGCGAGCGCGACGATATCTCCGGCGTCGGCCAGACCAAGGCGGTGCATGAGTTGACGCCAAATCTGGCGAAGTCAAAGCACGGGCATTTCGAGCAAAAGGGCGTTGGCCATTACGGTATCTTCAACGGCCGCAAATGGCGCGATTTCATCGCCCCTGAAGTGCGTAAATTCGTCCGCAAACACGGCTAACGCCGCTGGCCGCTAAGGCAAAACCTGGTTGAGCTCGACGAAATGCCCGTCGGGGTCAAAAAAGTTGCAGCCGCGCACCTCAATGTCCGGCCCGCCGCCGCGTCCAGGATAGGTGGTGGTGCTAGCTGGCGCGGTCATGCGCACCCCTTCAAGGCTGGCAATGGCGTTGCAACGCGCATCAATCTCCGTCGTGTTGAACAGCAAGACAACATCTCCAATGCCCATACGGCTCGGCGGCGCAGCGCGCGGCGGCAAAGGAGGGTCCACCCATTGCAGCAGGCCAATCCAGCCGACCCAAGGGTCATTGGCTTCTAGCAAGACCAAACGTGCTTTCGCGCCCGGCTCACCTGCCGGCAAGGCTGTGCCCGACATGGTCAAAACCTGATCGTAATTGGCTTTAAAGCCCAGCGTGTCTTGATAGAGCGCCAAAGAACGCTCCATATCCGCCACCAGCAAAGTCGTCCGGCGAAAATCTGTGGGCCTTGGGGCCTCTGCCTGCGGAGGCGCGCTCTCAGACTGGCAGCCTGCCAATACGGCCGCAGCGAGGAGAGTGGCACGCAGCAAAGTCATTGCGCGCTGAGCACTTCTTCCACAAAGGCCGGCACAATCTCGGTCGCCGGCCCATGGCGGCGTTCATGGAAATAATCTGAACCAGCGGACTCTTCTAAATTGAGTTCAAGCGTATGAGCTGTGCCGAGATGGCGCGCCATGCGCACATAGCCGGCGGCGGGGTAGACGTTGCCTGACGTCCCTAAGGAGACAAACAAGTCGCAGCGGGCGATGGCGTCTTCAATCTCATCCATTTGGAACGGCATCTCGCCGAACCACACAATGTTTGGCCGCAGGGACGACACCGCGTTGCAAGATGGGCACGGCGTCTCTTGGAAAACATCATCACTCCATTCCAAAACCGCGCCGCAGGACTGGCAGCGTATCTGTTTCAGCTCCCCATGCATGTGGATGAGGTTTTGACTGCCGCCGCGCTCATGCAAGTCATCGACATTTTGGGTGACCAGCGTGACCTCGCCGTCGAGCTTGGCTTCTAACCGTGCAAGCGCTTTGTGGGCCGCATTGGGCTCAACCGTTTTAAGTGCCGCGCGGCGCTGATTGTAGAAAGTCTGCACCAGCTCTGGGTCGCGCGCGAAGGCTTCCGGCGTTGCGACATCTTCAACGCGGTGGCCTTCCCACAAGCCATCGGGCCCGCGAAAGGTCTGCACGCCGCTTTCCGCTGAAACGCCGGCGCCTGTGAGGATGACAATGGAGCGATACTGTGCCATGGGCTCACAGTGCCCGCTCGCGCCTGCGCAATCAAAGGATTTTACGCTGTGACCGCCATTCTTTTCGTCTGCCTTGGAAACATCTGCCGCTCACCAGCGGCGCATGGCAGTTTCCTGCATCTGTTGTCGCAGAATGGGCTGGAAGACCAGTTCGAAGTGGATTCCGCCGGCACAGGCAACTGGCATATAGGCCACCCGCCCGACACCCGAATGACCCAGGCAGCAAGTATGCGCGGCATTGACTTAACGCCGCTGCGCGCACGGCAAGTCACGCCAGAAGATTTTGACCAGTTTCCCCACGTCTTTGCCATGGACCAGCGCAATCTGCGCGACATGCAGCGCTTGGCAAAAGGGCGCACCTATCAGCCGCAGCTCTATTTGGATTTGGTCTCTCCAGGCATGGGCCGGGACGTCCCAGACCCCTATTATGGCGGCGCGCAGGGGTTTGAAGAGGTGCTAGACTTGGTTGAAGAAGCCAACAGAGCGCTGCTGGAGAGACTGCGCTAAGGCAGCGGATAGGCCTCCGCACTCTCCTCGTACTCGGCGCTTTCCAGCGCCCATGGGTTATCAAGCCCGCCGAAATTCCCAATCACGCTATAGTGCGCGCCGGTGCTGCCCAAAGTGCTCAAAAACAGGCTGAAATGGTCCACCTGCCAGGTGGGCGTATGCAGGCCGCCTGCCGCTTCTAAAAAGCTGGTCAAGGGGCCATGCCGGCCGGAAAAACGGGCCAGGGTGATATGCGGCTCGAACTGCCGCGTCTCAGGCGGCAATCCGGCCTGGTAACTCAGCGCTTGGTCAATCTTGTTATGCAGCGCCGTGAGCGCCGCGCGCGGCTTGACGCTGGCCCAGACGCTGCGGGCTTTGCTCACCTTGCCAAACAGGCCAACCCCCTGCGCATGGACATCAAACGGCGCGAAGGCGATGGTATCGAGCGCGCTTTCAATGTCGCGTGCGGTGCGGTTATCCACATCGCCAATGAAACGCAGCGTTAAATGCAGCTGCTCAGCGCTTTGCCAGCGCGCATGCGTGACGCCGCCCTGGGCAAAGAGCAGGTATTGCTGAATGTGCGGGGGGATGGTGAGACCAACAAACAAGCGGGGCATAGGTGCCTCCTCTAAATTGTGGCCAAAACTCTGCGGCCCACAATATCTAGGAGCCTGACGCGCTTCGCTGGGCTTGTAAAGCGATATTTGGCGCGCCCGCTCTGCGCAGAAGGCTGCCAGGCTGCTCACCTTGCTGCGCGGCAAAAATGAAATCGCCCCAAATGCGTGCTGGCATCCCCCCACCGGTGAGGCCTTTGACGGGCGCATTATCGTCCCGCCCGACCCAGACGGCGGCGGTCAAACGGTCAGAGAAGCCGACAAACCAACCGTCCTGCCCGCGCTGCGTGGTGCCGGTTTTGCCGGCGACAGGGCGCTTTGCAGAGCGCGCATTGCGCCCCGTGCCTTGGCTGACGGCTGCATCCATGAGCGCTGCCATCTGCGACGCATGGCGCGCCTTTAACACACGCGCATAATCTTGCGACGCTGGCGCTTCATAGGGCTCCAATGCCTCTCCGCGCGGCAGCGTGACTGTGCGTATCGCGTATGGCTGGACCTTATACCCGCCATTGGCGATGGCCACATAGGCGGCAGCAAGCTCTAAGATTTTCACCTCAGACGTGCCCAGCGAAATGCTTGGCTCGACCACAATCGGCGTCGTGATGCCCAGCCGCTCGGCCATCGCCGCCACGCGCGGGCGGTCCACGCGTTCGCCCAGCTTCACCGCAATCGTGTTGACAGAACGGCGGTAGGCATCCGCCAGTGTGAGCAGCTCGCCAGAATACCGCCCGCCGTAATTCTTAGGCGCATAGGTGCCCAGCTGAATGGGCGTATCGCGCAGCTTGCTGGAAGGCTGCAAACCGTTTTCTAAGGCAGCCAGATACACAAAGGTCTTAAAGGC
>JBCCDR010000097.1:0-8693 GCA_039030675.1 Pseudomonadota bacterium
CTGTTACCGCCACGGCCGCCGAGTTTTACGTCCGCACCAAGACTGCGACCTTTCAGAGCTTAAGTGTCTTCGCTATGGCTCTTGCCGTTGGAGCAGGCATTCTCGCGATAAGGCGCGCCGGCCTTACCTTTAACGCCCATAAACGCCTCGATCGCTTGGTTGTGACGCTGCTGATGGGCTGCAGCGTCGTCGTCGTTCTCATCACCGCGGCCATCGTATTGTCGCTCCTCATCCAAACGGTGCGCTTTTTTGACATGGTTCCGCCGTCAGCTTTGCTCGATGGGATGTGGAACCCCGCCTCCCCTTTTGAAACACAAGGCGGCGAGCAAACAGGCCAATATGGTATTGGCGGCTTGCTGACCGGCACGGTGTTAATCAGCCTCATTGCTTTAGGCGTCGCCACGCCGCTGGGGCTGCTTGTGGCTTTATACCTCTCGCAATATGCAAGCCGCAGGACCAGGCAGATCAGCAGGCCCTTTTTTGAGGTTTTAGCAGGCATCCCCACGGTGGTTTACGGCTTTTTCGCCGTTGTTGTCGTCGCGCCCTTACTGAGCAGAGGCGGCGTTACTTTGGGGCTCGACGTGGCTGCTGATAGCGCCCTTGCGGCAGGGACGGTTATGGGCATCATGATCATGCCCTATGTGTCATCGCTGTGTGATGACGCCATTTCAGCGGTGCCAAGGCCGATCCGCGACGGCGCTCTCGCCCTTGGCGCGACCAGCGCAGAGACTGTCTGGAGTGTCGTCTTACCAGCAGCATTGCCGGGCGTGTTAGGCGCGTTGCTTCTCGCCTTTTCCAGAACCATCGGCGAGACCATGATTGTGCTTATGGCCGCTGGCTTGGCCTCAAATCTTTCTTTTGATCCCACCCAAAGCGTCACAACCGTGACGGTTCAAATCGTCCAAGCGCTGACTGGGGTTCAACGTTTTGATACCGCCAAAGCCCTGTCAGCTTTTATGCTGGGCATGACGCTCTTTATGATGACACTCACCATTAACGTCGCTGCGCTGTTTCTCAGACGGCATTTTTCAGCGAAGGCAAAAGTCTAGTGTCCCTAAACACCGCACACGCACTCACGCCAGCCGCGCAAAAACGCGGCGCACGCCGGCAGCGGCTGGATAGGATGTTCCGCTTTGCAGGCCTTGCCGCCCTCATGATGATGAGCGTCATTGTTGTCTTGTTGCTTGGAGCCATTTTATGGCGCGGCCTGCCAGCGTTCACTCAGCATCAAGTGCGGTTGGACATCACCTTTCCAGCACCACAGCCTGAGGCCGTCTCCAACACAGACTATGGGCAGCTTATTAGGCAGGCGTTGGCACAGAGATTTCCTGATGCGGCGCCTGAAGATATTCGCGCGCTGCGCAAAATTATCTCGCCAAGCGCGCGCTTGACTGTCCGCGACGCGCTTCAGGCGAATCCTGACTGGGCAGGGCAGACGCATTCCCTGTGGCTTGCCGTCAGTGCCAAGACACAGACCTATCTGCGTAGCCCAGGGAGAGCGACTGAATTGGGGGAGCGCGACCCTAAGGTGCTCACGTGGCTCGCCGACCTTAACGACAACGCAGATATCCGGCGGGCGTTTCGCGCCACCTTGTTTCAGCGCGGCGATTCGCGGCGCGCGCAATCTGTGGGTATTTTAGGTGCGCTTGCAGGATCAGCGCTAACGCTGACTGTCACTCTTGTGTTGGCCTTTCCCATTGGTCTTGCAAGCGCCATTTATCTTCAAGAATTTGCACCAAAGTCTCGGCTGGTCGATTTGCTTGAGGTCAATATCAACAACCTCGCCGCCATCCCGTCCATCCTGTATGGATTGCTCGGCCTGGCTGTCTTCATTAACGTGTTCCACCTGCCCCGCGCTACGCCGCTTGTGGGCGGCATGACCCTCGCATTGATGACCCTGCCGACCGTTATCATCTCCTCACGTGCTGCCCTGGCCGCGGTGCCTAAGGACCTGCGCGCTGCTTCCCTATCGCTCGGCGCAAGCCATGTTCAAACCGTCTTTCACCATATCCTGCCCAGCGCCATGCCCGGGGTTTTGACTGGGACCATCCTTGCTGTTGCACAAGCGCTGGGGGAAACAGCGCCGCTGCTTTTGATTGGCATGCTTGCCTTCATCGTCGATGTGCCCACACAGGTCACAGATGTTGCAACAGCCCTGCCTGCACAGATATTTCTATGGGCAGAGAATCCAGATGAGGCGTTTTCAGACAGCGCAGCTGCGGCCATTGTCGTGCTTTTATTGATGCTGCTATCGCTTAACGCAGCTGCGGTTTTCCTAAGGACGCGCCTTGAAAAGAGGCGGTGGTGAAAATGACAGAGATGCAAACCAGCCCCGCAGCGACAGAGCGGACTGACACGCCGAAAATGACAGCGCGCAATGTGCATGTTCATTTTGGCGAGATACAGGCGCTAAGCGATGTGTCGCTGGATATTTTTGACGACGAGGTCACCGCGCTGATCGGGCCATCGGGGTGCGGAAAATCGACATTTTTGCGGTGTTTCAACCGCATGAACGAAATGGCCGAGAACGCTACGACAGCTGGCCAAGTGCAGATCGATGGCCGCGATATCTATGCCAATGATGTCGATGTCGCCGCGCTGAGAGCGCAAGTGGGCATGGTGTTCCAGCGGCCAAATCCATTCCCAAAGTCGATTTTCGACAACGTCGCCTACGGTCCGCGCATCCACGGGCTTGCGGAGACAAAGAGCGATCTTGAAGAGATTGTCGAAGCGTCCCTATCGCGCGCAGGCCTGTGGGATGAGGTGAAAGACCGACTCGATGATATGGGAACGGTGCTCTCAGATGGACAGCAGCAGCGGCTGTGTATTGCCAGGGCCATCGCTGTGAACCCAAAAATCATTCTCATGGACGAGCCCTGCTCAGCGCTTGATCCCATTGCGACGGGAAAGATTGAAGAGCTGATTGAGGAGCTAAGGCTAGGCTTTACGATTGTGATCGTCACGCACTCCATGCAACAAGCAGCCCGCGTCTCGCAAAAAACGGTGTTCTTTCATCAAGGGTCGTTGATTGAGCATGGGTCAACGGTTGAAATTTTCACAAAACCGAGACACGAGCGCACAAAAGATTACATAATGGGGCGCTATGGGTGAGCGTACACGTTAATACGCGCAGAAAGCACAAGACATGACCAGCCTGCCAAAACACAGCCTGAAGGCCTATGATGCAGAGCTCACTGAGCTGCGCGCCATGATCAGCCAGATGGGCGGTATGGCACAGTCACTGCTAGAAGAAGCGGTGGCTGCGCTGCTCACACGCGATGCGCAGCGGGCCCTGGCTGTCATCGAAAACGACAAAGCGATTGATGCGCTGGAAATGGATGTAGAGCGGCTGGCTGTTCAAACCATCGCGCTGCGTGCGCCTCTGGCGGATGACTTGCGAGAGATTATCTGCGCGCTAAAAATCTCGTCTATTCTCGAGCGCATTGGTGACTATGCAAAGAACATTGCAAAGCGCACCACAGCGCTCAGCGAAGACGATGTTTTTGACGGTGTAACAATTCTGCCAGAAATGGCGCGTATGGCAGGCGGTATGATCGCGCTCATGCTGGATGCGTTTGTTGCGCGCGACGCGGAGAAAGCTGCGGACGTGCGCGATAGAGATATCCGCGTGGACACGCTCTATAATACTTTGTTCCGAGATATGCTCACCTTCATGATGGAAAACCCGCGCGCCATTACCTCAGCGACCCATCTGCTGTTCATCGCGAAGAACATTGAGCGCATTGGCGATCATGCGACCAACGCAGCAGAGATGGTCTATTACAGTGCGACTGGGAACACGTTAGACCCGGACCGACAAAAGAACGATAGCACTTCCTTCACCACCAGTGATGAGATTGAGCTCTAGCAGCAGCATAAAGACAGACGGTAGGACGCAATGGACGCAGCAGTACTCACGCCCAGCACAACAGCAATGAAGCCTCGCATTTTAGTGGTTGAGGATGATCTGCATATCGCAGAGCTCGTCCGCTATAATCTCGACCGCGAAGGCTTTGAAGTCTCCCACTGCGATGATGGCGAGGAAGCGCTATTGCGCGCGGAGGAAGACAACCCTGATCTCATTGTGCTGGATTGGATGTTGCCGCATGTGTCCGGCATTGAAGTCTGCCGCCAGCTGCGCCGGCGCGCGGGCACACTCACAATCCCCATTATCGTCTTAACAGCGCGAACGGAAGAATCAGACCGGATTCGAGGCCTGGAGACAGGCGCTGACGATTATATGACCAAGCCTTTCTCTCCCAGAGAGCTTGTGGCCCGCATTAACGCCGTCTTGCGCAGGACCCGGCCAGCCCTCACCGGCGCCATGCTCTCCTATGCTGACATCAGCATGGACACGACGACGCATAAAGTGACCCGCGGCGACCGGCAGGTCCGTCTTGGACCGACAGAATTTAGGCTGCTGCGTCATTTCCTCGAACACCCAGGCCGCGTCTTCTCACGCGAACAGCTGCTTGATTCAGTTTGGGGTCATGACGTGTATGTCGAGCAGAGGACCGTTGACGTGCACATCAGGCGTTTGCGCAAAGCCCTCAACCAAAAGGGCGAGAGCGATATTATACGCACTGTACGCAGCGCTGGTTACGCTCTTGACGCCAGCGTCCACTAATTAGAATTATTCAAGAAATCGGCTCAGACTGCGCGCTTACACCTATGTAGAGACTTGCTGGTTTTCAGTCGTTTATAGCGCCTTGACTTCCTTTACATGACCTCATTGAGACATCAACTGAGCCTTTAGGGCCAGGGCGTTAACACACTCTGTCGACGCCCTTTACAGGTGGCAATTGTTCTGGAACCGTATCATTCTGGGACACCCAGACTATCTCCCTGATTTCAGACCATTCTTTGCTGTTGGCCTAATTCTTGCTTAGCACCTTTGAAGAGAGGTTCGGCAAAAAAGACCTGCGCAGATGGGTTTGAATTTCTTAACCATAGTTGCTTACGGTAGAGTGACCAGTCTCAATCTATGCCGGCTGTTGTCTGGCAAGACGAAGAAAGGACGCCAATAAAATGGCACTTACCAGAGATAAAGAAGAGGGGCGTCTAGCTCCCAGAAGTTCTTTTTTGATGATTTTTACTGGCGCGGTTCTTGGGTGGGTCCTCGCATTTGTTATCATCTATGGGGTTGTTCGCGGTTTGAGCGACAATGCCACTGAACAAGGCAATATTATTTTTGCCGACGATGACGCGATACGGGAATTATCTGAAATTCAGCCCGCTGCAGGTCCTAAGCCTGATGACGCGCAGCCAAGTCAATAAATCAGCTCAATAAAGACAGGCAGCGCTCGCGCGCTGATAGGTCAGACATACACCACCGCTGGGTTTAAGCCGCCAGGCCAGGCCCGGCGGTTTTCGTTTGACCCAAGAGATTGCTGACACTCTTTTCAAGCATGATGAGCGCAAACAACAAACGTCCATGACGACGCCGGCCACTGTGATGCTCATCTAGCAGTTTGCGCGCACCAGCGGCGTTTACGAGACCTAAGTCCTGCAACGCTTGAGAGCGCGTCGCGGCCTCGGCTATGTCGCGCAGTCCGCCATCCATCCAGGCATCAACAGGTGAGGAAAAACCCATCTTCTTACGGTAAAGAATGCTGCGCGGCAGCGAGTCTTCAAAGGCCTTCTTAAGCAGCCACTTCCCCTCCCCACCGCTCAGGCGCATGGAGGACGGCACATTCCCGGCCCAGGACAGGAAGTCCGCATCCAAAAGAGGCACCCGCACTTCAAGGGAATTGGCCATGCTGGTCCGGTCAACTTTGGTGAGAATGTCGCCCACCAGCCATGTCTTGAAATCCAGATACTGCACCGTGGATAAGGGATCCTCATACCCAGCATCGGCGACGATCTCTTCAAAATGATCTTCAGGCTTCGTCCCGGCTAGCGACGTGTCAAAAGCATCCGTGCGCAGCAAAGCACGGTCACGGGCGCTGGCGATACTCACACTGGAGAAATACGCCTGCGCCGTCGACCGCGCCAAAGACTGAAAGGTGGATTTCGCGCGCAGCATCTGCGGCGCCCAATCCAGCTTTGGATAGACAGACCCAAGCGCGCCAAACACCGGCCGGCGCAGCCCAAACGGCAGAGCGGCACGCAGCTTTTCTTCCGCTGTATGAAATTTATAGCGTCGATAGCCAGCAAAGACCTCATCGCCGCCATCGCCTGACAGCGCAACGGTCACATATTTGCGCGCCACACGGCACACCTCAAACGTCGGCAGGCACGAGTTGTCGGCAAAGGGCTCATCAAATACGGCTGCCATGTCGTCGAGCATATGCAGATTATCCTGCGCGACGGTTTCCGTCACATGCTCAGTGCCAAGCAGTGAAGCAACTTGATTGGCATGCGCCGTTTCATCAAATTCAGGCACGTCAAAACCGATAGAACAGGTTTTCACCGGCGATGACATCGGCTCAGACATGAGGGACACAACAACACTTGAATCGACGCCGCCAGAGAGGAAGGCCCCCAAAGGCACGTCAGACATCAAGCGCGCTTGCACAGCGCTGCCAAGGCGCGCGCGCAGCTCTTGGGCCATCTCATCAGGGCCATGCGCGTGAAGTGCTGCGTCAAAGCGCATATCCCAATACTGGGACGGCTTTGGCACCGGTTTGCCGCGCTCGATGAAGAGGGAATGTCCGGCTGGCAGTTTCTGAACGCCGCGCAGCAAGCACAGATGGTCCGGTACATATCCAAGCGCGAAATAGGCATCCACCGCCCGCTCATCGATGGTGAGCGGCAGGCTGCCAAGCGCCATGATGCCTTTTAGTTCTGAGGCAAAGGCAAGCCATCCATTTGGCAGAACGGCATAGTGCAATGGCTTCTTGCCAACACGGTCTCGCGCTAAAAACAGCGACTTGTCTTTATTGTCCCAAATCGCAAACGCAAACATGCCCGTGATGCGCTCAAGGCAGGCTTGTCCCCACGCGATGTAGCTCGCGAGCAAAACCTCTGTATCGCAATTGGTTTCAAAGCGATGGCCCAGCGCCTCTAAGTCAGCGCGCAGGGCTTTGAAGTTGTAAATCTCGCCATTGAAGGTAATGGCGTAGCGCCCCTCTTGGGCCAGCATGGGCTGGTGCCCGCCGCCTAAATCGATGATGGACAGGCGCCGATGACCAAGGCCGATGCCTGGCGCATGCCAAATGCCTGAGCCGTCCGGACCGCGGTGCGCTTGCACATCCGTCATCTGCGTTAAAGCGGCGCCATCCACACTGGCGCCGTCGCGCAGATGCATGAGACCAGCGATACCGCACATGGCTAGGGCGCTCCTTGGTTTGCAGTCAGCAGCTCTTCAAGCGGCGGAAGCGCATCCACAAAGCGCTGCATATCCGGTTCGCCCCGCCGCGTGTCCGCCGCGCTTTGCAAGGGTGCGGAGATGGCCAGCGTCGCGGTGTACAGCGGCCCGCCCGTGAGTTTAGCAAACACCGTCTCAAGTTTCACCCGCACAGGGCTAGAGACAAGTTTTCCATTCACCCAATAGACCTGCCAAACCTCTCTGAAGCTTCCATAGCGGCTGCGCAAACGTGTGTATTGCACGGGAATTTTTGCGCCATTGACGTCAATAACGCGCTGTCCGACACCGGCCCTGCCCCATTCATCATCGTCAGAGGGCGCTACCACCGTATTTCCAAACCCAATGAGCTCAGCGCCTTGACGCTGGTAGTCATAGCCAGCGCGATAGACGCTCACGATGGCCTCGCCATCAGCAAAGTGCATCATGCTGGCTTGGTCTGCGCCGGTATAGTTGGGCAGCCATCCATCGCCCACGCCGCGATTGATTTGTGTCCAGCCCGCCTCGACTTGTGGCGGCGTATAGGCCAATAGAGCGCTGTCAGGTCGGCGCCCATCAATCCAATAATTCAGCGCAAAAAACGCACTTAAGATCGCAGCGGCAGCGATCGCCGCCCGCTGATACTTCGCGCGCGCATCGACGCTGGATAGCGGCGCTTCCAAGCGCTTGAGAGCATCCACATCAATTGGTGGGTCTTGCACAGAGCGGTCGGAGAATGTGAGGCCCACAAGGATGAGGACAATCGTCACAAAGGCAAAGAAAATCCAACCATAAATCAAGTGGTCAACGCCAACCGCCACCGTGTTGTCCGTCAAATACGCAATGTAGACGATGCCAAAGGCACGGATACCATTGGCAACAATCGGGATACCAAGGCTGAGCAAAATCACGATGGTCCGCCGCAACGGGCTTTTAAAGCACAGCACAGAGAACAAAACACCCAGCGCAAACGTGGACACCATGAAGCGAATGCCAGAGCAGGCTTCGGCCACTTCAAAATCGCCGGAAGGCGTCTGCAGGAAAACCCCATCGGTATAGACTGGGATGCCAAGCAGATTGAGGCCTTGCACCACAAAATGCGCCGTGATGTCCTGCAGCTGCGGGACAAATTCCTCCCCAAAGGGGACAAGAAAGAACAAGAAAAACGCTGGAAATGCCAAGGCAGCGAGGCCCAAGCGCCCAAACACCGTCAGCACGAGGATCTGCAATGTCGCGACAAAAGCCACTTGCTGGACCAGCAACACATCCGCTGTTTGACCAAGCAGCCAAAGGAAACCACTGCCCAGCAGCAAAACGCTCGCACTTGGCATGGGAGATGGCCGCAGCTGCTCCAGCTCAGGCTTTCGATTGTTCACAAGCCACACAATGACCAGCGGGATCAGCAGAC
>JBCCDR010000098.1:0-8673 GCA_039030675.1 Pseudomonadota bacterium
GCTTCATAGAGCTCTTTCCAAGTGCAGCCAGCCTCAACGGTCACATACATATCGTCGGTATTGATCTCGACGATTTTGTTCATGCGGCGCATGTCCACCAGGACGGATTGTTCGCTTTGCGGCGTATAGCCAGAAGTATAGCTCATGCCCCCGCCGCGCGGCACGATGGCAAGGCCGGCTTCACTGGCAACCGCTACGGCCCGGCCAAGCTCTTCGGTACTAGAGGGCGCAATCACAATATCTGCCACCGCGCTGGGGCGCCAGCTCAGGTCTGTGCTGAGAAGAGTGCGCGCGCCTTCTTCCAGCGTCAGGCCATCGGGCCCCAGAATTTGCTCCAGTTTTTGAATGGTTTGCGTATGATTTGCCTGAACGTCTTGCGCGTGTGTCGCCATGGGTCCGCGGTCTCCTAAAATGTGTATGCCAATTTTGTATGCAATATTTTCAGCAGCGACAAGTGCTTTGTTGATGTCAGCCCTCAGATCGGCAGAATCATAGTATGATGAGGCAGATAAGCTGCTCTTGAAGATAGCTCTAAACAAGCAGGCAATGCACAGAGGCGTGGCCAGACTGCTCACGCCGTGTTCAAAGACCCCCGTGTTGCCTCTGCCACCAGAGCGTCAATGAAGGTCCGCACCCGCTTTGGCACAAACCGATTGTCCGGCCTGACAATCCAAATGCCTTCCGGCGCGGGCTCATAGTCCTCCAAAATGCGCTTGAGCGCCTTTGAGTGCAGATGCGCAGCCAAATAAAAGTCCGGCAGCTGTGCGATGCCCAGCCCGCCAAGCGCCATTTGCGTGATCGCCGCGCCGCTGTTGCAGCGCGACCGGCCTTGCACCTGCTGCGTCACCGCCTTGCCCTTGTGCAAAAACCGCCACCGCCGAGATGTGCCGCATAGACAGTTGTGTTGGCGCAGATCAGCCGGCGTTTCCGGTACGCCAAACGCCTCAAGATACGCAGGCGCAGCAGCCATCAGAAGCTGACGCTCACCAAGCCGGCGCGCAATCAAAGTCGAATCAGGGATCTCACCGGTGCGTACGGCCAAGTCATATTGGCCGCCCACCAAGTCATAGCGGTCGTTCGACAGATCTAAATCAATAGACACGTCAGGATGCTCTTGTTGAAAGCGCGTCACAAAGGGCGCGATGACACGCACGCCAAACTCAACAGCCGCCGTGATCCGGATGGTCCCTGACAGCTGGGTCAGCTGTGTCGAGAGTTGGTTTTCAGCCTCATCAAGCAGGTCCAAGATCTCCCGGCAGCGCGCAATATACACCGCGCTATCGGGGTTGACGGTGACACTGCGCGTCGAGCGCACAAACAGCTTGCTGCCCAGCCGCCTTTCCAAATCAGAGACCCGGCGGCTGACATTGGCGATCGTGGTATTCAAAAGATCCGCCGCCGCCGTGAAGCTCCCCGTTTCAGCCACCGCGACAGCCTCAACAACGCCTCTCCACTTCATTATTACAGCCCCGCAAAAATATCTCCGATATCCGATCACTATAAAGTTTTAGGAAAAAGTCTAGGCCAGCACGCGGAAAAGCTCTGTGCCAGAAATGGGAAGCAAAATAACGCCAGGCGCAGAGGCCAACCCAGCAGAAATATGATGAGTCTATGACAGGATGCTGGCCGTATTGATCCTTAGCGCGAAATGCGTTTAGCGTAACGTGTTAACGCAGTGCCCCTTGGAGACCTTGCTATGCCTCGTTTTTTGTCCCTATGTCGGGGTATGTGCAGCGCGGTGTTGCTGGCTGCTTTGCCTGTTATCTCCGCGCAGGCCGATGACGGCGTGCGGCTGCGCTCCGTCACCGCGAAGGGCAACACATTCTTCTTCAGCACAGACGCTCTCCAGGGCACCGTTGATTTAAAGCTGGAAGACTCCATGCTACCGGGCCGGCAAGGCGCGATCACAGCCGTTAGCGATGCCGCTTTGCTGAACGGCAAGTGCGATACGCCGATAACGCTCACCTACACGATGGGAGGCCGCAGCCTTACCTTGACCACACAAGGCGGCACTGGCCGGCGGCGTGATACATGCGCGCTGCGCATTGCCGATGGCAACCTCGAAGAGGCAAAGGGCTGGGGCGATGTCCTCGGCCAATATCTCAGCGGGCAAGTGGCCATTACTTTCCCCCATGCGCCAGGCGCCAATCTGGAATTTGACGTGCCTTTGGTGACCATGGGCACACCCTCCATCTCTCAGTCCTTAAAGCGCCGCAGGGCGTATTTCGGGTTTACCAGCACCGCCTATAATCTCAGCTTTGGCGGGGCGCGCTCAACTGACTTCACAAAACCCTTTGGGTATCTTCAAGACCGCACGATCATGGCGGCCTTCTCTGAGCATTGCGCAAAGGACTTGGTGGTCGACGTGCTGGTGGATGGCAAGCGCTTGCCCCTCCGCCAGGAATGGGATGGCTCCAATCCGCGCTACGCCCTCTGCAACTTTTATCTGGGCGAATATCCCAGCACCATACAGGACCTCAACCAACAGTTCGTTGACGCCAAAACCATCAAGCTCGACGTGCGCGTGCCTGGCAAAGAGATGCTGAACTACACGCTGTTTGTGAAAGAAGAGCTGGATGTCTCGGAGATTGACCAGGTTGCAACGTCCATGGCCGCAACCCTGGCCAGCAAAGCCGAGCGCGACGCAAGCGCGATTGACAAGACAGCGCAAGACCTGCGCGCACAATGCGAGCGCGGGCTCACGTCCAAGTTCTTTAAATGCAGCTGTTTTGAAAAGTCCTATCGTGACGCCCCGGGCCGCTATAATGCCGACACGTATTTGTCCCCAGATGCAGACGCCAAACTGGCCACAGCACGCGCAGCGGCACAGGCGCAGTACAAAGCGCTAAGGGCCGCCAAGGCGGTCGCCGATGCTGGCAACACAACGTTCGCAGACACACTTAAAACGGCCCAAACGGGATATGACACGGCGCTGGCAAACCTGGCGGAAGTAAAGGCCATTATGGACGATGACAACGCAGCGCTCTCGTTAAGTGTCACAGCCTCAAACCTGTTCATGACCATGGACCAGGCCGGCATGTGCCGCCGCGCCGATGGCCTCATTGAAGAGACGATGGAACGATGCACTGCACAAAGCGGTATGTATCCCCTCCCCAACGGCTGGGATAGCCGGGAGGACTATTGCAGCTGCGTTTCAAACACGCAGGCCAAAGCCTGGCTTGACCATGACGGCGGCCTGAGCCTCAAAGCCTCGAAGTCGTTTCAATTGGCGGGCCTGGTCTCTTGCCGCACGCCAAACTGACCAGGCTCACACCCACTTTCTAGCCTTTCCATCCGGCGTCCCATCGGCTATACCGCAATTCATCGACCGATTGGTCAGGGAATTATAATTGTATGTCCGATGCCGTGTTCGACCCCTCAACCGCGCCGCCACAAGGCAGCGACCCGGCTGACGTGCGGGCCCGGGCCATTGCAGAATACATGCTGTCGAAAGAAGGCACAGGCCCCCATTGGGGCATCGAGATTGAAGTGGCCAATGTGGGTTATTGCCGGCTGGGCATGCGGCTGACGCCCACCATGCTCAATGGCCTCAACATCGCCCATGGCGCCATGGTGTTTGCCATCGCAGACACCGCTTTCGCCTATGCCTGCAATGCGCGCAATCAGGCGAGCGTTGCGTTCCAAACGTCCATGACCTTCATAGCCGCTGGCCAGGCGAGCGAGCGCCTGATTGCCGAAGCGCGCGAGCGGCATCAAGGCAGCCGCACCGGCATCTATGACATGAATGTCTATGGCGAGGACGGGCGCATGATTGCCGCCTTTACCGGCACAAGCCGCACGCTGGGCCACCCGACTATGCCCGAGGGCACCTAGTCATGCCAAAGCCGTATCAAGACATGCATTTCAATCGGCCGCCTGACCGCCTATGACATCCCCGAAAAGGAGACCATCATGACCAATGCCTATATCTGTGACGCCATCCGCACGCCCATCGGACGCTACGGCGGCGCGCTCGCCTCTGTCCGGGCAGATGATTTGCTGGCGGCGGCGATGAAGGCGCTTAAAGAGCGCAATGCCGGCACCGATTTCGCTGCACTGGATGATGTCATCATGGGCTGCGCCAACCAAGCCGGCGAAGACAATCGCAACGTCGCGCGCATGGGCGCCCTTTTGGCTGGCTATGGCGAGAGCGTACCGGGCACCACCATCAACCGGCTGTGCGGCTCGGGCCTGGATGCGGTGGCCATGGCCGCGCGGGCCATCAAATCCGGCGATGCGCAGATGATTGTGGCCGGCGGCGTTGAATCCATGTCGCGCGCGCCGTTCGTCATGGGCAAGGCAGAGAGCGCCTATTCCCGCAGCGCTGATATTTATGACACCACGATCGGCTGGCGCTTTGTCAACAAAGCCATGCACAAGCAATTCGGCACAGACTCCATGCCCGAAACGGCAGAGAATGTGGCCGAAGACTTTAACGTCAGCCGCGAAGACCAAGACGCCTTTGCCATGCGCAGCCAAGAGAAAGCCGCCGCCGCACAAGCGAGTGGCCGCCTGGCCAAAGAAATCACACCCATCACCATCCCGCAGCGCAAAAAGGACGACATCATCGTCGATAAAGACGAGCACCCGCGCATGACGTCTTTAGAAAAGCTGGCAAGTCTGCGCGCGTTCGTGAAACTCGACGGCTCTGGCACCATCACCGCCGGCAATGCCTCCGGCGTCAATGACGGCGCCGCCGCCCTCCTCATCGCGGGAGACAAAGCTGTCGAGACCCACGGCCTCACCCCCATGGCGAAAATCACCGCCTGCGTTACCGCCGGCGTCCCGCCCCGCATCATGGGCATCGGCCCCGCCCCGGCCACCAAAAAGCTGTTAGAGCACACAGGCCTCTCCATCGGCGATATCGATGTGATTGAACTCAACGAAGCCTTCGCCAGCCAAGGCCTCGCCGTGATGCGCGACTTAGGCCTCAGCGATGATGCAGCCCACGTCAACCCCAACGGCGGCGCCATCGCGCTAGGCCACCCGCTGGGCATGTCCGGCGCCCGCCTGGCACAGACGGCTGCCATCGAAATGCGCGAGCACGGCCACAAACGCGCCGTCGCCACCATGTGCATCGGCGTAGGCCAAGGGATTGCGATGCTGCTTGAAGCGGTGTGATGCAGGTCTGCGCTGAGCTTTACAGCTTTACCTCGATTTCAGCTGCGACGAGCTGAGCTGTCGCGATGGTGCGGTCCCTCAATGTGGGGTAGTTGACCATCGCGACGAGGTTCTGGCTGAGCGAATATCGCAACATGCCCACCAGCCGCGGGTCACTCTTAAGCTCTTTCAGCATCGCAGCGGCGTCGACTGCTTTGAGGTCTTCCGCACATTCCCTGCTGAGGCGTTCAATGATGGCCGTGACATCTACCTCCCAGCACCCACTCCACAAAATCTGGGCTGCTTGGGGTTCGAAATACTCGCGCACAGTCTCCCGGAACGGTGTTGACGCCTGATTGATCAATCCGAAGCTATTGACCAGTTGGTAGGCTGGAAAAAGCGCGTCCCGCAGATCATTGTCGGAGGGAAAACCGAGGTCGAGCGCCTCGCGAAACGCTGTTTGATCAAAAGCGACCGCCCAGAGCTGCGAAGCATGGAAGAAATCAATGAGAATGTCTTCGCAAGCAGCTTCGCAGTCATCATCACTCTTCAAGAATGCGAGCGCGCGCTCCGCCGCTTGTGTGACGGTGGTGTAGTACTCAAGCAGATAGGCAGAGCGCTCGGCGTTTTGCAGCAATTCTTCGTGCAGCAAGACAAGGTAGGAACGCTCCTGCGCCTTGCGGCCTTGTTCCTCGTTCCAGTTGGAGACCTGTATACCCAGAAATACACCGATCACGACGATGACGAGATCGAGGGCAACAGCGAACCAATTCTGCGTGCGGACATGTTCGATGACGCGGCGTAAAAGCAAGCTGACCTCTCGCTAGTGTTTCTACGTGAGCCTAACAAACCGCGAGTGACTGCAAAAGGAAACCCATTCCTCTGCAGAAATTTGCTGAACCCTAAAGACTTATACCCCAACTTGTCAGAAGACTTTACCTATCGCCATGCCGGTGGCAGAGCTCTAAGCGCCGATGTTATGTCGGTGACCAACGCCGGTCTTACTCACGGGAATAATCATGACACACCGCCTTATCCTAGGGCTTTTGCTTCTTGCGTTGGCGGGATGTGCCTCGTCCGGGATGAGCAGCAACGGTAGGCCAGATCCGGGCGACGATTATAGTGGCGCAGACGCTGGAACACTGGTTTACGCCGTTGGAACGGTGCGCGGCTTTGGCATGCGCTTTGCGTTTCCCTATAGCCGCACGCAGGCCTTAAGCGGCGAGACGGTCGATGATTGGCAGGGACGCATAAGGCCGAGCGTCGGCGGCGCCGTTTACCTCAAAATTCTCAATCCTGATTTTGAAGGATTTGAGACCGGTCACCTTGTGACCCGCGCACTACCGCCAGGGCGTTACAACATTCGTGACTTTGAATTCTTCGGGTCAGGCCCAGCGGGAAGCTATGGTTGGAGCTCAGCGGTACCCTTCTCTATCGCCTTTACGATCGAGCCTGGCAAGGCGACTTATATCGGCAGCTTCATGCGCTCCTTAGCGCCGCCTGGAGACACCGGCAAAATTGGGGCTGCCGGCTACTTCATTGTTGCGAACCGCGCTGCGCGTGACCTTCTAATTGCGCGGGAAAGACTGCCAAGCGACACCGTGGTGATGGAACAGGTCACCGATGTGGACAGGTTTGGCAGCGCCGTCTTACGGAGTAGGTCTTTAGAGCCCGCAGACGCTGTGCCTTAAGGCGAATATGCTTCCGGTTTGTCACTGCCTGGGGTTGCCGGACGTACTATGATCGCGTGCAGCGGTTCAGGCATGGAGACAGCAGGTGGCAGAGACTCCCAAAACCACGCAATCGGCGCCCAAGCAAGCAAAGGCACCTAAAAAGTCCGCAGCAAAGACGCAGGAGCAGAAGAAGCCAAAGGTTGCCGTCCTGGTCATCCACGGCATTGGCGAGCAGCGGCCCATGGCGACACTTAATAGCTTTGTTGACGCGGTCTGGCGCGAGGATGGCGTGCTGTTTCCGCCGCCTCAAGACGGCGATGAGGAGTCCACATTCGACGCGGCGCAGACCTGGTATAAGCCGGACTATATCAGCGGGCTCTTTGAGCTGCGGCGCATCACCACGCGCGGCATCACTGTGGAAGACACGGCCGCTGACAGCGGCGAGACGACCCGCTTTGATTTCTTTGAATATTATTGGGCGCACCACATGCGCGGGCATATGGTTAGCGACCTGCTGGACTGGCTGCGCTTTGTGTTTGCCCGGCCGCGCAAAGCTGTGCCGGATGACCTGCGCTGGATCTGGGTTGCGGGCTGGTCGCTTGTGGGGGTGTTTGCGCTGGGCGCGCTGATTTGGCTGCTGGATGGCCTCTTCGGTTTTGCGCCGCGATGGGGCGCAGCTATTGCAACGATTGGAGCCGTCGGCTCGGCGATTTTTGGCATCATCATGCGCAAAATTCTTCCCATAGTGGGCGATGCAGCGCGCTATCTCAATGCCGCCCCGCGCAACATCGCCATCCGCCAGAAAATCCGCGATGATGGGCTTAAGCTGCTCGACCAGCTGCATAAAAGCGGGGACTATAAACGCATCATTGTCGTGGGCCATTCGCTCGGCTCGGTGATTGCGTATGACATTGTCTCCCTGGCATGGAGCTCTAGCCATTTCGGCGCGCGCCGCGGCCGTTCGGAAACCTCCCGCGTGGGCAAGGCTTTCAAGGCGCTTGAGAGATTGGGCCTGGACTTGCTGGGGCGCGGCGAAGACCCTGAGATCGACCGGGACAAGCGCGCGCCCTATCGCGACGCACAGCGCAGTCTATTCCAGGCGCTGCGGGCGGATAAAGAGTGCCTGTGGCGGGTGAGCGATCTGGTCACCATCGGCTCGCCGCTCAGCAAAGCCTCCGTCTTGCTAGCCGCAGACGACACGCTCTTTGAGGAGCTGAAGGACCGGCGCGACCTGCCAACCGCGCCGCCCGCCTATGAAGCCGCCTTCCCTGGCGCCACATTCAAAACGCAGTTCACCTACGGCAAGAAGGAGAGCCGCAAAACGCACCATGCCGCGCCCTTCGGTCCGGTGGTCTGGACCAACATCTACGTGCCGCATGAATACCTGCTGCGCGGGGACATCATCTCCGGCACCGTGCACAATCAATTGGGGCCAGCCATCGCCGATGTAGAAGTGCCCATCGATGGCACAGCCGACCCAACCGGCAGCTGGCTAGAGACGCTGTTCGGGCAGAATATCCGCCACACGCACTATTGGAGCCTAGACAAAGGCAGCTTCTCGGAGACCAGCCTTAAAGCGGTCCGGCGCGCGCTCAACCTGCGCGGCAAGACAGAGGAGAAAGGGCTGTGGGACGGGCAAGAGAACGCCGTTCCCATCCGCGCTGAAAAGCTGGGCGATGTATAACGTGGCGGCTTTCTAAGACAGGGTAGTTTGCGGGAACGGGCCAAATGTTATGCAAGGCGTTTTGTTAATCCCGAAATTGCCAAAGAGAGCCCTTTACGGTCATTCGACTGAACTCCAATCCGAGTACATTCTTATGCTGTCGCAGCATGAGTTCTCAGACCTGCGCTGCCGCGGTTCTGCCACGACCCCACCCACAGGAGCCTGCACGGGCTGCAC
>JBCCDR010000099.1:0-8453 GCA_039030675.1 Pseudomonadota bacterium
CGGCCTGTCGAAAACCCCCTGCCAAGTGCGCCTGAAACGACTGCAGGAGGAAGGCTTCATTCGCGGCTTTCAAGCCATTTTAGGCTATGCCCAGCTTGGCCTGGACCATGTGGCATTCACCAAAATTCGGCTCTCTAATACAGCCGAGGCCACGCTCGAGCGCTTTAATGCGGCGGTGAGGGCTATTCCTGAGGTGGAAGAGTGCCACATGATCGCCGCGGATTTTGACTATCTGCTAAAAGTGCGCACCCAGGATATCGCCGCTTTTCGCCGGGTGCTTGGCGAGCAGATTTCAACGCTGCCGAATGTGGCCTCCAGCTCCACCTTCATCGCCATGGAGACCGTGAAGGATGGCAAGCAAGTGATGTTATAAAATAGCAAGGCAATCGGCAGTTTTCCTGGCCTTGCCACCGCACATCTCTGCGTCAAACACCCCATGGGCTTTGATGGGGTTCTGGCTAAAACCTCGTAAGTCAGAGAAGTGTTTTGCGCGCGGGGGTTAGGCCATGAAACTTTGGGCACAGTTTGCGGTGTTCGCCAGCATCTTGCTTCTCATGCCTCACGCGCACGCTCAAAATGAGCAAGACGCCCTCAAGCTCCCGACCTATTTGGAGAAAGACGAGGACAAGGACGGAAAAGAAGACAAGAAGCCTAAAAACCCGCTCGAGGATCTGGAGTATGTCCCCAGCAAAGACGGGGAAGTGCCGGTCCATATCGATGCGGCAACGCCGGGCATGATGCCCCAGCAGGCGCTTGAGGTGCCTGAGGATGTGCTCAAACGGCTCGCCTTCCTGCCAGAGGAAACCCTCGATTTCATCAAAAGCGGCAAGACCAATAAGGCCGTGCGGCCAGACAAGATGTTTGAGAAAATTCTCAAGGCAGAGTCTGACGAGCAAATCACCGCCTATATCGACGCCATCATCTCCGTCTATGACCAAATCGAATACAAAGAAGGGCGCGATAAATCGAGCATCGCGCTGGATACCAAAGCGGCGAATTTCAACACATGGCGTTTGCTGCGGCCTTCCGCGCTGAACCCCTCGCGAGAGCCAGGCCCGATTAATTTATCGCGCTATGTGGGCGGCTATGGACGCTCTATTCCAACCTTTGCCGGCGCGCCCGTGGCGCTCACGCCAGAGGATTTAACGGCAGGCAAAGTCGAGGTGGCGATCCTCGGCGCGCCGCTGGATATGGGCTCTGGCTGGCGCGGCGCGCGCCATGGGCCGCTGGCCATGCGCGTGATGGGCCGCGGCTTCGGCGGGACGGACGTGGCCACCATGGTCAATCCGGGCGAAGTCCTCAACATCGTGGACTATGGCGATGCCGCCATCGACCAGATGAGCACCGAGCGCAGCATGAAGGAAGTGCGCCGCGTGGTGCGCGAAATTGCCAAGACCGGCACTGTGCCCATCATCGTTGGCGGGGACCATTCCTTGGAATACCCCAATGTGGCCGCCATGGCAGACGTCTATGGCAAAGGCAAAATCGGCGTTGTGCATTTTGACGCCCACCTCGACACCGGCCGCGGACGACCGCACCTGATGAGCCATGGCCAGCCCATCTACCGGCTGATGCGCGAGGCGCATGTGCGGCCTGAGGACTACATCCAAGTGGGCCTGCGCGCGCACTATTCGAAACAGTATTACGAATGGCAAAAGCTCATCGGCATGCGCTATCATACCATGGCCGAGGTCGAGCGCCGCGGCTGGGATGCAACGCTGGACCGCGTCTTAAAAGAAGCCAGTGAGAATACCGACTATCTCTATGTCTCGTTCGACGTTGATGTGCTCGACCCAGGCTTTGAGCCGGGCACTGGAACGCCCGTGTCTGGCGGGCTTGATATGCGCGAGGCCATCACCATCATTCGGCGCTTGTGCGCTGAATCCAATCTCATCGGTTTTGACATTGTGGAACTGGCCCCAGAGCTAGACCCCACCTATCGCAGCACGCTCAACGCCAACAGCATTGTCTTTGCCTGCCTCACCGGCATGGCCATGCGCAAGCAAGGCATTACCGAGCCGCATTTCATCAGCGACCTCTCCTCTGACCATGGGCAGAACGACTTTTACGGAGACAAGACCGGAGACAAGAAATGAACATGCGCGCCGCCGTCATTCTCTCGGTCCTGGCGTTTAACGCGCCCGTCTTTGCCCAGCAGCCGCTGGAAGGCCTGAGCCCAGCGCAGCAGGCCTTCATTGATAATCCGGCGAACCTCAACTTGTTTGGGTTGTCCAAAGAAACGCTAATCAAGCGGCTTGAAGGCTTGGAGCCAGAGGATCAAGCGTCCACCATTACAGCTATGATGGAGACGTTAGAAAAGCGGCCCTATCAAGGTGTTGAGCCTATCGAACGCGACATCGACGAGCCACTGGAGCCCGCAGGCGATTATGCCAGCGTACCGCTCAACACCAAAGCTGGCAGCTATAACGCAGGCATTGTCTTAAGGCCTGCGGAGTTAGACGACTACCAGCGCACACCCGGCATCTTTAGCGTCAAGCGCTACCTGAAGGAAACCGATGGCATCCCTACCTTCGCCAATGCGCCAGTCGCGGTACGCGCAGCGGATTTGGTGGCAAGCAAGGTGGATGTGGCCTTCATGGGCGTACCGATGAATTTGGGCAGCGGATGGCGCGATTCCCAGCATGCGCCGCATGCCATGCGCGCGATGTATGGGCTGTCCGGCTATGACGTGTATGCCGGCATTGACCCGGCTGAAACACTCGTCCTGGCGGACTTTGGCAACATCTCCGCAGACCGGCTGAGCATCGATACCAGCATTGGCCATATCAAAGACATGGTCGGGGAAATCCTAGGGGCGGGCACCGTTCCGTTCATCATCGGCGGCGACCATTCCATTGTTTATCCGTCCGTGGAAGCCGTGGCGGATGCGGTGGGAGAGGATAAGCTCACCATGGTGCACCTGGATGCGCATGCCAACGCGGCGCTGGAATTGGCCCACCCGTTGGTGGACCGCAATGTGGTCTCCGCGCTTGTCAAAAACGACATTTTAGAGGGCGGCGATTTGGTGCAAGTGGGGCTGCGCGGGCAAGACCTCTCCAGCGAGACCTTCACCTGGCTACGCGGTGAGGGCGTGCGCTATCACACCATGGCCGAGGTTGAAGAGCGCGGCTGGGATAGGGTCATGAAAGCTGCGCTGTCAGAAGCCAAAACAGGCGATAAAAAAACCTTCATCGCCTTTGATATGTCTATCCTGGACCCCTCTGAAGGCAAAGGCGCGGGGCGCCCGGCAGCGGGCGGCCTGACCATGCGCGAAGTCCTGCCCTTCATGCGCCGCCTGTGCGCGGAAACGCCGGTGGCCGGCTTTGCCATTTTGGATGTGAACCCCTATTTGGACCTGAGCTATCAAACACCGCTCAACGCCAATTCCGTGATGCATGCCTGCCTGACGGGGATGGCTTTGCGGGCCAAAGGCGTGCGTGAGGAAGATTATCTCAGCGACCTCACGCGGCGGGACTAACCTATTCGAGGATGGTGCGCACCGCAGCAGCGGCGGCGGCGGCCCGGGTTTCAACGCCAAGCTTTTCAAACACTTGCTCTAGATGCTTGTTCACCGTGCGCGGGCTGATGTCGAGGATGTCGCTGATACCGCGATTGGTTTTGCCGTAGCTAACCCACAGCAAGACCTCCCCTTCCCGCTTGGTCAGGCCATGGCGCTCGCGTAGGCGTTCAACGTCGCGTTCTTCACTCAGCTCTTCTAAACGCACATAGCTCTGACCTTGCGTTTCCTTGCCCAGGTGCGTGACAACCACCTCCTTGGTGTCCATCAGCAGTTTTTGCGAGGCGCCATCTGCTGCGTCGCCGGCAATCAGCCGGGCAAGCGGGCCGCGCAGCGCTGGCGGCGCCGATGCACCAACACCGCGCCAATCGGGCGCGCCTTGCTTGATGAGGGCCTCGGCTTGCGGCGTTGCCCAGGTGATGATCCCGCTTTCATCCACGGCAATCAGATACTGCCGGCTGGCATCCAGTGCGGTCTTACTGATGTGTGTATCGCGTGCATTGGCGACGTGGACGTGTAGCCGCGCGAGCAGCTCTTCGATGACAAGCGGTTTCTTCACATAATCAACCCCGCCGGCATCCAGCGCTGCGATGACATGCTCAGGCTCGCTCAGGCCCGTCATGAAGATCACAGGGATATGCGCCAAATCAGGCCGCGCTTTGAGCTTCCGCGTCGCCTCAAAGCCGTCCATATGCGGCATGACGGCATCCATGAGGACAATGTCCGGCGTGACGCGGTCAAGCAGATCAAAGGCCTGCTCTGCAGAGGTGGCCACCAGCGCCGTCATGCCAGCGCTTTCAATCGTATCGATGAGAAAGCGGACAGACTCGATGGTGTCATCGACAACGAGCACAGTGGCACTGTCTTGCACAGCAGGGTTGGACATCAGGATGCAGCTAAGGTTTCTTCAAGCGTTTTTACAATCGCTCTAAAATCATAATGTTGCAGGGCGCCGTCAAGGCTTTCTGCAAGATCTGCGCCCGGGGCGCCGCTTTCGTGCAGGGCCTTGAGAGACGTTTCAACCGCCCGCGCCTGCCCAATCTGCGCCTCGGCAATGACGCGGCTGACGAGCTGCTTTTGCGCGTCTGTGAGCTTGGCAGGCGGTGGGTCTGTTTCAGGCGATTGCAGCTGTGCCGGTTGATGCTGCTCAATCCATTCCAGATGCAGAAGCGAGCCTAAGGCATCGATGAGCGCATCCATATCAAGCGGCTTGGACAAGAAGCGATCATGGTCGCTTTGACCATCCTGGCCTTGCCGGCGCAGATGCGCATCGGCAGAAATCATGATGATCGGCGCTCTCAGCGCCAGTTTTTGCCGCAGCGCCTTGGCCACGTCCCAGCCCGTCATATCCGGCAAGGTCACATCCAGCAGGCAGCAATCCGGCGGCGTCTCTCGGGCGCTGGCCAGACCATCCGTCCCGCTGCCGCGCGCGATGACGTCAAAACCAAGCGGCTCCAGGAGAGTGGTCAAAAGAGCCCGCTGGGTGGGGTCGTCATCCACCACGAGCAATAGCCGGCGCGGGCCTTTGTAGCCGGATACAGCCACTGGCTTTGCGTCCGGCAGGCCCGCTTCACGCGGCTCTGGCAGCATGAGCCGCACTTGGAAACGCGTGCCCACCCCTGGCGTGCTGGAAATCGCCAAATCGCCGCCCATAATTTCAATGAGCGTGTTTGCGATGGCAAGGCCCAGACCAATCCCTTTGGCCGCACTGGGCGCGCTTTGGGCGCCGCGCACAAAGGGCTGCAATATCCTCTGCTGCTCTTCTGGCGAGATGCCAATGCCGGTGTCGATGATGCTGAAGGTGGCAATCTGGGAGCGATAGGCCACGTCAAAGGTAATGCTGCCTTCCTGGGTATATTTGATGGCGTTGGACAGCAGATTGATCAAAATCTGCCGCAGGCGCTTAGCATCGGTTTTGACCACGTCTGGCAGATGATCCGGCTTGCTGAAATGAAACGCCACGCCTTTCGCGGTTGCTTCGGGCTGAAACATCACGGCGATTTGCTCTAGAAAATCGTGGAAGCGAATGGGCTCTTGATGGAGGCGCATCACGCTGTTTTCAACGCTGGAAATATCCAGCAGCCCATCAACCAAATCGCTGAGGTGCTGCGAGCTGCGGCGGATGGCCTTTGCGGCCACATCAACGTCAACGCTGGCGCCGCGCTCGAGCAACTGCGCATAGCCAAAGATGGAGTTAAGCGGCGCGCGAATTTCGTGGCTCACGCCCATGAGATACTGGCTTTTGGCCGTATTGGCGACTTCAGCGGCTTCCCGGGCACGCTCCAGCTCCTTCTCCGTGACGTCATGTGCGGCAACTTCGCTAATGAGATTGTCCACATGGCGCTCCGCGTCGCGTTCGGCCGCGCGGCGGGATCGGCCCGCAAGCACAAGCCAAAAGGCCGCAATGGACGATAGCAAGAAGAAGGCGCTGAACACGGCCCAAAGAACGGGCCGCACCACCGCCGCCGCATCAGGCTCAAGCGCGCGAAACCCAAAGTAGATAATCAGCAAAGTCGCGGCAGTAATGCCGGCAAACAGGACGATGAGACTGGTGATCTGCCCGGCCTGGCTGGTGAGCAGGGCCAGGGCTTTGTCTGGCAGCACATGGCGCAGGGCCCGTAGGGTTTGCTCGCCCGCGCGGCTGTTATCCTTGCAGACATCGCGGCAACGCATTTCAAGCGTGCAGCACAGCGAGCAAATGGGCGCTGAATAGACCGGGCAATGCGCCATATCAGGCGTTTCATAGGTGTTGCCGCACACGGTGCATTCGTGTTCCTCGCAGTTTTGCGGCAAAGGCGAGGTGCGGGCGATATAGAAGGCACTGTTGGTAACAAGCGCCAGAACCGGCGCTGCGGCAAACGCCGTGGCCAAGCCAACCGCAGGCGCAAACGCTTCAAACACCCCACCAAAGACACCGCTATAACAAAGCAGAGAGACGACGACAGACAGCGCCATCGCGCCGCAGCCAACCGGATTGATATCAAACAAGTGCGCGCGCTTGAAGTCGATGGTCTGAGGGGACAGCCCCAAAGGCTTTGCCAGCATCAAATCGCCTGCCAAAGCACCAATCCAGCCAGCCGCGATCATGGCGTAGAACACCAAAACCTTTTCAACCATGTCCAGGATGCCGACGAGCATGAGCAGCAACGCGATGCCCACATTAAAGACGATCCACACCACGCGGCCAGGGTGCGCATAGGTCATACGGGCAAACACGTTCGACCAGGCGATAGAGCCGGCATAGGCATTGGTCACGTTGATTTTGAGCTGGCAGACCACGACAAACAACCCCGTGAGCGCCAACGCGAGCCGGCCATCCCCCGCGATGTCTGCAAACACCGCTTGAAACATGGCCGTTGGGTCTTGCGCAGCGCTGGCGCTGGCGCCTGCCTGCATCATATAGGCCGCGAGCAAAGAGCCCAGCATGAGTTTCACCCCGCCAAACAGGGTCCAGCCCGGCCCGCCAGCCAGCATCGCGGCCCACCACCGCCAGCGGCCCACCTTTTCCATCGGCGGCAAAAAACGCAAATAATCCGCCTGCTCGCCAATTTGTGGCAGCAATGACAGCAGCGTTGAAAACGCAAGGCCAAAGCCGACTGCCGTTAAAACGGGCTCTCCCCCCTGGCCAATCCCAGCAAAGCGGGCCCACTCAGCCAGCGTATCTGAGCCATAGACCAGCAGATACACGATGGGCACAAGCTGCAGGGCAATCCAGAGGGGCTGCGTGAGTGCTTGAAATAGCGTGATTGCGCGCATGCCATAAATCACGATGGGAATGACGATGAGCGCGCTGAACGCATAGGCCGCGCCTAAGGGGATATCGAACACCGCCTCTAGCGCGATGGCCATGATGCTCGCTTCGACCGTGAACAGCAGAAACGTGAACGTCGCATAGACCAGCGATGTGATGGTCGAGCCCAAATAGCCAAAGCCTGCGCCGCGGCTGAGCAGGTCAATATCAACCCCGCTCTTGGCGGCATGATAGGCTATGGGAAGCCCCAGAATGAACATCACGACCACAGCCGCGCCAATGGCGCTGGCGGCGTTAGCAAACCCAAAGGAGAGCGTGATGGCCGCTCCAATTGCTTCACAGGCGAGGAAGGCCGAAGCGCCAATGGCGGTATTGGCCACCCGCCATGCACTAAAGCGGCGCGCCTTTTTGGCTGTGTAGCGCAGCGCATAATCCTCAAGCGTCTGGCTGTTCACCCACTTCGCGTAGCGGCGCTTTTCAGGAAATATAGTGGCAGGACGCGTCATGCGAACATCTTACCTAGAGCCGTTATAAATACAAATGCGGCTTTGCCGTCTCCCAAGACCGCCATGACGAGCCCTCCGGTCGCGGGCGGTACGTCAAACACCTTATCGTCACCCTCTAAGGACTGGCACATATGACAAGGAGGTGTCGCCCATGCAGGAGGCTTTTTGGTCGTGGCCGTCGCGCTCTTCTTGTTGTCTTTGGTATGCGCCGTTCTTGCCGTCTCAGTCATCGCGCTGCAACGCCAGCTGCGCGCCCTCAAAGCAGACCTCGCGTCGCCACCGCGGATGCTCTCTCTTTTGGAAGCGGGCATGCCGCTGCCTAAGCTGCTGGCACAGGATGGCCGCAACAAACCCGTCCCCATGGGCAGCACGGCCGGCGTCCCATCGCTCTTGCTGTTTCAACCGGGCGCGCATGAGGACGCTGACCCGCTGCTCCCGGCAGCGCGTGTTTTGGCCAAGCGCGAAGGCCTCTTCTTTCAAAAGATTGTGCCGGCGAGCCAAAAGCCATCTATGGGCTCAGAGCGCGCCAATCACCACGGTGATCAGGTGTATCTACCCGATGGGGATTTCAGCACGATTGCCATCGGCGCTTTGCCCGTAGCGGTCTTTACAAACAGAGATGGTGTCATTCTTGCAACGGATAGCATTAAAAAGCGCGCCCATTTAGAGACGCTCGCAG
>JBCCDR010000100.1:0-8435 GCA_039030675.1 Pseudomonadota bacterium
CGTAGAAGGCACAGCTGGCAATACAGGGATTGGCCTTGCCGTCGTCGGCAACGCCATGGGCTTTAAAACGCGCATCGTGATGCCTGAGACGCAGAGCCAAGAGAAAATTGACACCATTCGCGCGCTTGGCGCGGAGCTCATCTTGGTGCCGGCCGCGCCGGGCTCTAACCCTGGGCATTTTGTGCATACGTCCCGCCGCCTTGCGGAGGAAGACGACAATGCGATTTGGGCCAATCAGTTCGACAATGTGGCCAACCGGATGGCCCATATCCGCACCACAGCGCCGGAGATTTGGAACCAGCTGGATGGCAAAGTCGATGGTTTTACCTGCGCGGCCGGCACCGGCGGTACCATCGCTGGCGTGGGGCTGGGCCTGAAGGAATTCAGCCAAGATGTGACCATCGCGCTGACTGACCCTATGGGCGCCAATTTGTATCACTATTTCGCCAGCGGAGAGCTCAAAAGCGAGGGCACGTCCATCGCCGAAGGCATTGGCCAATCGCGCATCACAGCCAACTTAGAAGACGCGCCCATCGACACCCAGTTCCAAGTCACCGATGAGGAAGCGCTGCCGCTGGTGTTCCAGATGATGGAGGAGGAAGGCCTGTGTTTGGGGCTCTCCTCAGGCATCAATGTGGCCGGCGCCATGAAGCTTGCCAAGGCGTTGGGACCGGGCAAAACCATTGTGACCATTTTGTGCGATAGCGGCATGCGCTATCTCTCGCGCGTTTACAATCCCACCTTCCTGCGCGAGAAGGGCTTGCCCACGCCCCCCTGGATGGATTAACTCCCCCCTTTAATGACAAACGATATCGATATCCGCCCAGCCCATGAGATTGGCGCTGACCATCCCCTTGCGGATGTGCTGAAGAAAGCCTCCACCCTTTCTGAAGCCCTGCCCTATTTAAAGGCCTATGCGGGCCGGACCTTCGTTGTGAAATACGGTGGCCACGCCATGGGCTCAGCTGAACTGGCACGGTCCTTCGCGGAAGATGTGGTGCTGCTGAAACAAGTGGGCATCAGCCCCATCATTGTGCATGGCGGCGGGCCGCAAATCGCCAAGATGCTCTCGCGTTTGGATATCAAATCAGACTTTGTCGATGGCCTGCGCGTCACCGATGCGGCCACCATGGAAGTGGCCGAGATGGTGCTGTCGGGCGCGATTAACAAGCAAGTGGTGGCGGCCATCAATGCTGCCGGCGGCAAGGCTGTTGGCATCTCGGGCAAGGACGCTGGCCTGGTCACCGCGCGGCGTGTGCGGCGCATGCATAAAGACCCGGACAGTCAAATTGAAAAGGCCGTGGACCTGGGCCAAGTGGGCGAGCCTGCTGCTGTGGACCCGGCGCTGCTCGACGCGCTGCGCAGCGCTGATTTCATTCCTGTGATTGCCCCGGTCGCCCCAGGCACAGACGGCGTCACCTACAACATCAACGCGGATACCATGGCCGGCGCTATTGCAGCCGCCAGCTATGCTGCGCGCCTCTTCCTGTTAACGGATGTGCCCGGCGTGCTTGATGAGGATGGCAAATTGGTCACCAATCTCACGCCCAATTCGGTGGCGGAGCTCGTGGGCGCCGGCACCATCAGCGGCGGCATGGTCCCCAAGGCGCAAACCTGCGTGGCGGCTGTTGAGCAAGGTGTAGAAGCGGCCGTGATTCTGGATGGGCGCGTGCCCCATGCCATGCTGCTGGAGATCTTTACCCAGCGCGGGGCTGGTACTTTAGTGGGACGCCCCCAACGCGGCTAGTCAGAGGTATGGGAGGCGAGGAGCCACTCCATATCACCCTCGGTGATGGGATAGTCAAAGCCCTCACGGGCCAGCACCAAAGCATCTGCATTGATGAGGGCGACAGCGCGCTGCACATTTACCGCCGTGCGCATGCTCAGGTCGGCTTTCCAGACGAGGGATGTGACCAGTTTCGCATCCTTGCTGGAGAGAATGGCTTTGACATCGCGCGCGCCGATATCCGTTTGAGCCGCTAGCGCGTGGATGAGCACGCCGCGTTTATTGTCTTTCACCAAGTCACGCACCACAGCATCCGTGAGCGGGCCGCGGTCCAGCAAAGCGGCCGCCTCGGCTTGCCACTGGGCATCCACATCTTCATCGATGCTTTCCGCCGCAATGGCCTCGCGCGCAATGGCGAGCACGTCTTCAGCGATAGCCGCTTCTAAGCCTTGGCGTTCGACCATGTCTCCCACCAGGACCGAGGCCACGAACCCGGCAATGCGCTTCATGGCCCGCAGTGAGAGATTCTCACGCATGGCCAGTGGCTTATGCCAAGTCTCCTGGGCAGGCGCTTGGTCAATCAAGGCATCGAGCGTGTCTTCACGGATTTGCGCGCTGTCGTTTTCCAGCAGCGCTGCAACAGCATTGGTGTCTAAGCTTGCCGCCAGGGCGTGAGACACATCGCCAGACAGTGCGGCCCGCTGCGCAATCGCATTGAGCTGGCCGCTGGCTGCGCCGGCGGAGATGATTTCACACAGGTCTTGGTCTGACAGCAGGGGCGAATACTGCAGGACAGGCGCGCTGACCTGCGCTTCCACATCTTCAGCAAGGCTGCGCACCATTTTAGGCGGCACGGCCCGTGATTGCTTGACCGCTTCTGAGACGATAGCGCGCACCCGCGGCAGCTCATCGCCGGCCAAGCGCTCGAGAATATCGAGCGTCTTCTCGCCCAGCTTCTCGCGCGCGCCTGTTTCGAGCTCTGGCAGCAGGCGCGCAATCTTCATGGCGAGGGCCGCACGCACATCCTCAGCGCTATCTTGGGAGAGCACATCATCGGCTTGGCTGGGCGCGGCCGCATTGCCCGCCACCAAGGCGCGCACATCTGTATCGCCATTCTCAGCGAGATAATACAGCATCTCAGGGCGCGTCTCAGCAGCGGCGGCAATGCTCTTCAGCTCTGTGTCCGCGCCGTGCTCTAAAGCATCCCTGTCACGCACGTAGCGCGGGTCGGACTTGTCAAATCTCTGCTTGTGGGCACCCATGTTTTAGGCCTCTTCAGCAAATTTATGATGGCCGCGCCCACTATCCTTCACGGCGTACATGGCCTTGTCAGCGCGCTTGAGCATGGCTTCCAGCTCATCATGGCCGGGCTGAAACGCTGTCACGCCAATGGAGAGGGACAAGCCAAAGCCAGGCAGCGCTAAATCCGCACACAGGCCGGGCATGGCCTGCTGCAGAGCCTCGCACACCCGCTCAGCGCCGCCGCGGTTGCACGCGTCCATCCAGATGGCGAATTCATCACCGCCCAAGCGCGCGCATAGGTCATTCGTGCGGCTATGGCGGCTGAGCAGCTGGCCCACAGAAATCAGCGCGGCATCGCCCACATGGTGGCCTTGGGTGTCATTGAGCTGCTTGAATTTATCCAGGTCAATCAGCGCGAGATAGCCGCCTTTGTCAGCCGCACGCAATTGGCGGCAGACTTTATGCATCCGCTCTTCAAAGCCGCGCCGGTTGAGCAGACCTGTGAGGCTATCGGTGATGGCGTTTTTTTGCAGCGCTGCGGAGGCATCATCCAGCGCCTCTCCATCCAAGCGCTCTGCGGTTACATCCAGCGCGACACCGCGCGCGCCTTGCCAAAGCCCATTCTTGTCAAACACCGGCTTTGCGCTGACTGACAAACACAGCCGCGACGTGCCCGGCGCGCTGACCCATACGTCAACACTGCTGACAGGCATACGCGCGCAAAACGTCTCGGCGGCCATTTCTTGCGGCATGCCCAAGCAGTCTTGGGGGGATTTGCCAACCATATCAGCATGCACTAGCCCGCCAAATTGACGGCCTGCCACAAAGTTGAAGCTCCCAGCTGGGCCTATCTCCCACACCAGGCCGGGGACTGTTTGCACAATATCTTTATACAGCGCTCGGCTTTGGGACAGGGCCTGGATGAGGCTGCCGGACAGATTGGGTTGGCGCAGCAGCAGTAGCCAGCTGCCTTCTTCGCCTTCTGGCAACGTGACTTTTTGGGCCAGAAAACTCTGCGCAGCTTGGCCATCGCTTAAGCGTAGCGCAAATTCGCCCGCGTCATCATCGTCAAGCCACAGACGCAGGTCGTCAGCAGCGGGTCCATCAAGGCTTGTGAAATCACTCAGATAAGGCTGCCCAGCGGCGTTTGCGCGCATGGGGACACCATCGGCGTCCACAATGAAGCGCGGCGCGCGCGTATCGCTCAAAAAACGATGCGTGTCTGCGGCCAGCGCCCCGGCGCGATGCTGCGCGGGCCTATCGGCTATTTGTTCGCTATCAATACTCATGGCGGCGAGGCCGGGCCCTTTATGCACACTCTTCCAGTGGCGGGCATAGTGCAGGCCAGGCGTTAAAGGCGTTTTAATGTCGCCTTGCCTCGGGCGGCTTGATTGGCCATATGAGGGCCAGTTTGTATGGATTGGACCCGAAAGCCCCCGTGACCGCGCCCACTTGGATTATTGACCTGGATAACACGCTCTATCCGGCAGACAGCCACCTTTTTGACCAGATAGACGTGCGCATGGGCCGCTATATTGCCGACATGTTTGATGTGGACCGGGTGGAAGCGCGCCGCATTCAAAAAGACTATTTTGTGCGCTACGGCACCACGCTAAGCGGGCTCATCGACCAACATGATATCGACCCGCATCCATTTTTGGAGTTCGTGCACGACATTGACGTGACGCTCATCCCGCAAGACCCGCATTTGAAAGACGCGCTCATGGCGCTGCCAGGCAAGCGCTATATTTATACCAATGGCTCTTATGGCCATGCAGAGCGGGTGCTGGACCATCTCAAACTCAGCGACGCTTTTGACGGCATCTTCGATATCGCCGCAGCGCAGTTTGAAGCCAAACCGGCTCTGAGCGCCATGGAGCGCTGTGTTGAGACCTTTAACGTCAACCCTGCGACGTCAACAATGATTGACGATATGGCAAAAAACTTGGAACCGGCGGCCGCACTGGGTATGCACACCGTGTGGATTGATACAGGCAGCCCATGGGCCGCCGCTGGTCAAGGTCCGCATATCAAAGAAACAGCCACATGCTTGAAATCCTGGCTGCATAAAACAACGCCTTAGACTGGAACGCGACACGCCATGACCGATACGACTGCCCTCCGCCAAGACATTGAAGCTGCTTGGGATAACAGAGACAGCATCACCACCAGCACCCAAGGCGCCGCGCGCGACAGCGTTGATACAGCACTGGGCCTTTTAGATGCAGGCACCCTGCGCGTGGCCGCTAAGGAAGGCGGGGAATGGGTCGTGCATGAGTGGCTAAAAAAAGCCGTGCTGCTGTCCTTCCGCCTCAACCCCATGGCGCCCATCGCCGGCGGTCCGGGCAGCGCGCAATGGTATGACAAAGTGCCCTCCAAATTTGACGGCTGGGGCGAAGAAGAGTTTCAAGCCGCCAGTTTCCGCGCTGTGCCCTCCGCCGTCGTGCGCCATTCAGCTTACATCGCGCCCAATGTGGTGCTGATGCCAAGCTTTGTGAATTTAGGCGCCTATGTGGATGAAGGCACCATGGTCGACACCTGGGCCACCGTTGGCTCGTGCGCGCAAATCGGCAAAAACGTGCACCTCTCCGGCGGCGCTGGCATTGGCGGTGTGCTCGAGCCGCTGCAGGCCAATCCGGTCATCATTGAAGACAATTGCTTTATCGGCGCGCGCTCTGAAGTGGCCGAAGGGGTCATTGTGGAAGAAGGCGCCGTGCTCTCCATGGGCGTTTACATCGGCGCCAGCACCAAAATCATTGACCGTGAGACCGGCGAGATTGTGATGGGCCGCGTGCCGGCTTACTCCGTCGTAGTGCCTGGCACGCTGCCTGGCAAGCCGCTGGCGGATGGCACGCCTGGCCCAGGCCTGTATTGCGCGGTCATCGTCAAGCGCGTGGATGAGCAAACCCGCTCGAAAGTATCCGTCAACGAGTTGCTGCGCGGTGCCTGAGACGGCCCTTGACCTCGCCCAAGCGCTGATGCGCTGCCCGTCCGTCACGCCGACGGACGCGGGCGCGCTGGATGTGCTGGAGACAAAGCTGAAAAGCCTGGGCTTTGTGTGCCACCGCCTGCCCTTTGGCGAAGGCGACGCGCGCGTTGATAACCTGTACGCCCGCTATGGCACGCAGGGCCGCAATTTCTGCTTTGCGGGCCATACTGATGTGGTGCCCCCCGGCGCGCTCGACCAATGGGAGCGCAATCCCTTTGACCCCATTGTGGACCAAGGCTGGCTGCTGGGCCGCGGCGCCTCGGACATGAAGACGGCCATCGCCGCCTTTGTGGAAGCCGCTGAGACCAAGATTTCCAGCGGGCTCGACACCGGCTGCATCAGCCTGCTCATCACTGGCGATGAGGAAGGCCCCGCCATCAATGGCACCACCAAAGTGCTCGATTGGCTGGAAGACCAAGACGAGATCATCGACCACTGCCTCGTAGGCGAGCCCACCTGCCCGCGGACCTTTGGCGAGATGGTCAAAAACGGCCGCCGCGGCAGCCTGAATGCCACCATCACTGTCATGGGCGCCCAGGGCCATGTGGCCTATCCGCATTTGGCCGAAAGCCCGTTCCCGCGGTTGCTCGCCTTTTTAAATGCTGTGACGGCGGACGCGCTTGACCAAGGCTATGAGGATTTTGACCCCTCAAACCTGGAAATCACCACCATCGACACAGGCAACAAAACTGAAAACGTGATCCCCGCTGTCGCCAAAGCGCGGCTGAATATCCGCTTTAACCCCAATCACAGCGGAGCGTCTCTCACAGCCTGGCTCAAGGGATTGGCGGAAGAGCATGCCGGCGCCCATGAGCTTGCCATCCGCGTGTCAGGCGAGCCGTTTCTCACCCAGCGCGGGCCTTTCACGGACCTTATTGTGGACGCTATCACCGCTGAAACGGGCACAGCCCCTGTGCTCTCCACCACTGGCGGCACGTCAGACGCCCGCTTCATCACCCGCGCCTGCCCCGTCGTCCAGTTCGGCCTGGTGGGACAGACCATGCATAAAGTGGATGAGCGTGTGCGCGTTGACGATGTCCATGCCCTCTCACGGGTTTATACACGCATTTTGGATGCGTATTTTAGCGCGGAGAGCCTGTGAAGCCTGGGTCAACGCTTGCGGCCCTGGTTGGCAGCTTTGAGCTGGCGCAATTCGACGCCGACGCCCTCAAGCGCTATGACCTCTCCGCCAGCGGGTTCTGGCAGAGCTTTACCGCAGTCCTCTTCCTCGTCCCCCTGTTTGCGCTGGCGCTTTATCTGCAAAACACCGTCACTCTGCGCGCTAATCGGACGCCTGAACCCTATGATATTGCACTCCTCATCGCGCTGCTCGATTGGGTGGTCTTCACGCTTTTGATGGTGCCCATCACACGCATCTTAGATGTGCGCGAGCGGTATTTCGCGGCTATGACAGTCTACAATTGGTGCCGCCCGCTAGCCTTTGCCTTTTTCATTCCCGTCTTTGCTGTGGCCGCCACCGGCATGGCAGGCGGCACAGCGCAATTCGCGCTCTTCTACCTCTCCATCACGCTGCGCAGCATCTTCCAGGGGTACATCTTGCATTTGACGCTCAAGATCGGCTTCGGGGCCATCTTCGCTATCATTGTGATTGATATCCTGCTGGGCGAACTCATCATCATCACCCTGCGTAAGACGGTGCTTGGCTAGCTAGGCGGCGCTCGCGGGCTGTTGCCAAGCAAAGGCTGCTTTATCCAGAAAACGGTCGAGCGCTATGTCAATCTGGCGGTAGGTCTGCGTGAAGACCGCCACGCTTTGCCCCACCGGGTCTTCAATCACCGCCGCAGCGCTCTCGCGGGGGGCCAAATGCGCCAAGTTGAAGATGGGACACGGCACCTCGCGGACAACGCGGTGCAGTTCCTGCTCAATGAGCGGGTCAAAATGCACAATCAAGTCAATCTCGCTCACATCAAGCGCGCTGATGTGGGTGGAGCGATGGGGCTCTAAATCAATACCAAAGGCCTGAGCGGCTTCTACGGCATTGGCTGGCGACGGCCGCTTACCGCGCGGCAACGTGCCGGCCTGAACCACCTCCATGTCAAGGCGGCGCTGCTGCGCGCGCTGCTCTAGCAAATAGGCTGCAAACGGGCTGCGGCAGATGTTGCCGCGGCAAAGCACGGCGATGCGGACACCGGGGCCGTTCTGGCTGAAGAAGCGTTCCAAGTCCTGGACTTCCTGGCGGGTTTGCGCGCGCAAAAGCGGCGGAATGCGCGAGGCGATGCGGGCATTGAGGTTCTTTTTGAACAGCTGCATGTCTTTGCGGTGCGGGCGCGCGTCGTCTTGATCGTAGGTATCGAGCTTGTCCAGCTGGCCTGCGTAGCGCCAATACCCGCCCAGGCTGGTCGCTAAATCTCTTACGCGCGCGCGCGTTGGCTTGCTGAGGGTGGTGACCGTGCGCTCGGTGAGAGAGTTCAAATCATTCACCAGATTGCGGCCGTAAACGGGGACTTTATAGTCGAG
>JBCCDR010000101.1:0-8333 GCA_039030675.1 Pseudomonadota bacterium
GCCATCATGCGGCGCATGGAGGCGTTGGACGTTTCGTGCAGGAACATGGTGGTCTGCACCCAGTCAAAACTGTTGTCTTCGAACTGGGAGAGGTCTTCCGCGCTGATTTGATGGAAGGAGATGTTGTCGACGCCCAAGGCTTTGGCGCGGGCATGGCCATAGCGCAGCACGGGCTTGGAGACGTCAATGGCAATCACTTCCGCGTCTGGATAGGCCTGGGCAATCGGTACAGCGTTGTGGCCTACGGTGCAACCGATGTCCAAAATGCGCTTGGGCTGCCAGCCAGGGTATTCCTTCTGGGCCCATTTCGCGACGGCTTGGCCACCGCCATCGGCATAAGCGCCCAGGGCGCCGCCGGTGGTTACAAACAGACCTGCGTCATAATTGGCGCCGGCAGAGATATCGCCGTCAAACAATTCGGTGTGGTAGCTGCCAGGCATGCAGTGGTGGTCAACGCCGGCCACATACGGCGGCAAGTCGACGCTGTCATCAAAATGCAGCGTATCAGCGCCGTCGTTATATTTTTTCGCCTTTTCGACCAGGTCATCGATTTGGCGCAGCACCAAGTTGCGGCCTGCCTGTTGGCGCTGCTCCATGGTGTTGCGGCGCATGGCAGACCAGAGGCGGTGATAGGGGTCTAGCATCATGGCACGGCGGATTTCGTGCCGGCTTTCCGGCTGGCGCCCGTGAGTCTTCTCAAACGCTGGCAGCACGCGTGTGTCATAGGCCAACTTATTGCCGGCGCCCAGCACGCTGGAGAGATACTTGTTCATGTTGGTGAGATAATTGAAGCGGGCAATATCATCATGGCTCGCTTCTGCCATCATGTCATGTTGTCCGACGACCGTGTAAGACGGGGGGACCTCAATCACTTTTGTATCCGACATAGCTCTCTCGCTCTTGGCTAACCTTTAAGAGAGAGTAGTCAAAACGCAGCCATTGTTGCCATGACAATTATCAGCTGCGGCCTTTTAGAGCAGTTAGATTAGAGACCAAGCACCGTCTTGGCGATGATAGTGCGCTGGACCTCGCTGGTGCCGCCGAAAATCGACCAGGCGCGGCCATTGAGATAAGCTGGCATGGCGATTTGCGCATCTTCCGGCCCGATGGGGATAGGGCGAGCGTTGCCGTAGAGCGGCCGGGAATATTCCAGTTGCATGCCGTCATAGCCACAGGTTTCGACCCGTAGATGGTCAATACGCTGGCGCAGCTCAGAGGCGATAGTCTTAATCATTGAGGTTTGCGGGCCAGGCCGGCGGCCTTGAGCCAATTCAGCTAGGATGCGCAGTTCGCTCATTTCCAGCGCTTGGGCATCGAGCTCAATGCGGGCGATTTCTTCACGGAAATTGCCATCCTGTGACACCATAGTGTCGTTGTAGCCAGCAGGCTGCTGGGAGGCTTGGAAGCGCAGTTTTTCCAGGTCAGCGAGCAGAGCAGGGGAGTGGCAAGAGCCGCCGCGCTCATTTTCCAGCAGGAATTTGGCGATTTCCCACCCTTGGCCTTCTTCCCCAACGCGGTTTTCAACAGGCACGCGGACATCGTCTAAAAAGACCTGATTGACCTCATGGTCGCCGCCCATGGTGATGATGGGTTTCACATCGATACCGGGCTGGTCCATGTCGATGAGCAGGAAAGAGATGCCACGTTGAGGCTTACACTCGGTGTCTGTCTTGACCAGGCAGAACATCCAGTTGGAGAAATGCGCATGGGTGGTCCAAATCTTGGTGCCGTTGACGATATAGTCATCGCCATCGCGCACGGCTTTGGTCTTCAAAGAGGCCAGGTCTGACCCGCTGCCAGGCTCTGAATAGCCCTGGCACCAATAGTGGTCCCCGTTCAGGATTTTCGGCAGAAAGGTCGCCTTCTGTTCCGGCGTGCCATAGGTGTAAATGACCGGCGCAACGAGTTTAAGGCCAAGCACGACCAAGCCGGGCGCGCCGGCAAGTGCTAGCTCCTTTTCAAAAATATAGCGCTGTGTCGGCGTCCAGCCCGTGCCGCCATATTCTGCTGGCCAGAAATAAGCGAGCCAGCCTTTGTCATTCAGGATGCGCTGCCATTCGAGCATGATGTCGTGCTCAACAAACACAGAGGGCGTGTTGGCCATGGCTGTTTTGAGATGCTCTGGAAGGTTCGCCGCCAGCCATATGCGTACTTCATCGTGAAACGCAATCTCGTCGGCTGAAAAATCTAAATCCATGGCGGGTCTCCTTAGGCTATGGGCTAGGACGATAGAGCATCACCGATGTGGACGTTATTATAGTTTGTGTGAGGTGCGACACATTAAGTGAGTCGCTCACAGTCTGGTCTAGGCGCGCCGTATGGGAAGCAACTGACCATAGGTGAGGCATCGCCAAATCCATTCTGCCGGTCCATATCGAAAGCGCTGCAGCCATAACCATGATAAGGCCGCTTGGAAGGCAAACACGCTGAACGCTATCAGTGTTAAACCCACGAAGCCGACTTTAAGAACATAGCCAAAGCCAACGCCGTAAAAAATTGTGATGCCAATGAAAGTTTGCATCAAATAATTTGTTAGCGCCATGCGGCCCGGCGCACAGAAGACCTTAAGAGCAGATGGTTTGGCTTTCCACAGCAGAGCGAACAGCGCCGCATAAGCAAAGCCCATGGGGAAGACGGATAGCATATAGGTCGCCATTCGCGCCAAACCTGTCGCATTTGCCGGACCGGCGAATGGCCTCACAGGTCCAAGTAAGCCATAGATGTAGCCGACAGAGAGACCCAGGCTGATACCAATCACCGCAATCGTCCAAAGCTTCTTGGTCTCGTTTAAAAGTGCGCCAGCCAGGATTTGACGACCGACCCACAGCCCTACCAACATGATGAAAGCGAGTTTTGGCATTCGCCAAGATTCGAAATTGTATCCAATGCGCAGCCAGAAAGAAGATGTCGTAAACGCAAAAAAGTCTGCCCAAGTGTCGACAGCCATAAGGGCCGGTAAATTGTCACTAAGGGCGGGGAAGCTGGCTCGAAGGGCGTTGGTGCCCCGTGCATAAAAGCCAAGGTCCATGGAAAACGCGCTCGCCCACGCCACAACGTAGCCAATGAGCGGGACACAAAACATAGCAGCCGCCGCCCACAAGACGGTGCGGTCAGATGCATTGCGGAACAGGAACAAAAAGAAGCCCAAGAGAGCGTAAAAGGTGAGAATATCGCCAATCCAAAAAACGACCAGGTGGATGATGCCTATGACCAGCAAGATCAACGTTCTGCGCAGATATGTGCGCGCAGAGCGGTTTGGGTCCGTTTCTAACCCTTTGAGTTGAATGGCAAATCCAATGCCGAACAGGAGCGAGAAAAGCGTATAAAACTTCCCGTCTACGATAGTGGCTTGAAGGCTCTCATAGAGGGTTGTGTTGGGTCCGGTGAGTGCAGTGCGCGTAGAAAGATCGCTCAGCGCATAGCCGGAAAAGTCACGAATATTCGCAATGAAGATGCCCAGCAGTGCAAAACCGCGCAAAGCGTCTAAAAGCTCAAGTCTATCAGTCTTAGGACCGCGATGGTCGTTTCCCAAGATTTACCCCGTTGATAGCTCTCACAGATGGCTATCAGAGCAGGATTAGATGAGCCAGTCTTTGTTTACGATAGCGTGCCAAGGGCCCATTTGATGGACCGGCGAAGGAGCTCATAATAAATCGGGTAGTTCCATGCGCAGCGCTCTGTGTGAGGGTAGAATGGTGTCATCACTGTCACGTCATAGTGGCCGCGGCAGTGTCCTAGTGTACAATAAAACACCTGACCTTCACCGAAATCGCGAAGATAAGTGATCGGCACGACGGCATCTTTCCAATCGACGTCAACAAATCCAGTTGCTTCACCGGTAAAGCGGGTCTGCATAAGGACATCAAGGTCGCCAAACGTTTTGGACAGGTAGAGTTCGTCTACGACCTCAAAATCGGTCATGCCTTGGGTTAATGGGTTTTCGCTGTTAACAACTTCCACTTCGAACGGCCCGATCGGTGGGTGGGCTTTGAACTGTGTGCCCAGTAACTCCATGAAATCTGTGTTTTCTTCTGGAGCATCCACGCGTCCATCTTCTAAGAATCTTAGGATAGAATTGGTGCCATGCAAAGCGACCCACTTTTTCCCGCTCGCTACATAGTCGCGCAGCGCCTTGGTCTGCTCGTCATTAGCTATGACGTCACACGTATATGTGATGAGGAAATCTGACGCTTGGATTGCTTCTATGTCGGAATAATCCGGCGCCACGATAGTGCGGATATGATCATGCTCCGCCAGCAGCTTTAGGATTTCGAGGCGAGCAAAATCAATATCGTGATATTTGCCAGCTGCAACGAAATACGCTGTGACGGGTGTTTTGATCATATCCGTGTCCTTTAGGGGAATGTGCTCTTAGAACTGAACCCGTTTGGTAAAGCCGCCATCGACCACCAAGTTTACGCCGGTGATCCAGCTGGCGGCTGGGCTTACGAGAAACGCCACGGCGTTGGCCACTTCTTCCGGCGTGCCCATGCGGCCGCCGAGCGGTTGGCCGGCCAGGGTTGCATTGTAAAGGTCAGGCATGGCGCCTTTAATCATCTCCCAAGCGCCGCCTTCGAATTCAATGGGCCCTGGGGAGACGGTGTTTACGCGAATGCCAGCGGGGGCCATGGCCTGCGCCAATTGCTGCGCGTAGGTGATGACCGCTGCCTTCATGGCGTTATAGGCTTGCGGGGCGATGAACGTTTCCACCGCGGCCGTTGTGGACATGATGAGGATGGAGCCGCCATCGCCCATGGCGCCGCCCAGTTTTTCGCTGGCACGCACGGCCGGCAGGATGTCCAAATCGAGGTTGGCTTGCCAGTGCTCATCCGCAGCGCCGCCGCCGCCGGCAGAGACGTTGTGAATATAGATGTCAACGCCGCCCAGGGCCTCAATGGACGCGTCCATCCAGCCTAAAAAGGCCTCTTTATCGCCCACATCGGTGGTGCTGCCATAGGCATTGACGCCTTTGGCCTTAAACGCGTCAACCGCAGCGCTTACTTCGTCCGCATTGCGCGCGCAGATGGCCACATCGGCGCCTTCGTCCGAGAGCAAATTGGCAACACGGCGACCGATACCCTTGGTGCCGCCGGTAATCAGCGCTTTTTTGCCTTTCAGTCCTAAGTCCATCAGTAATCTCCCAAATGAAACTGGTGTTATTCGCGAATGAGGCCGCCGCCTTCCACAGGCAAGTCAACGCCGGTGGTGAAACTGGCATCGTCGCTGGCGAGGAATAGCGCGGCCTGGGCCACCTCTTCTGGCTTGCCGGGACGCTTGAGCGCATGGTTTTGCGCAAACATATTATAGGCGTCTTCGCGCGCAATACCGCTTGCGACAGAGGCATCTAAATACCGTTCAAACATAGGCGTTTCTGTCGCGCCTGGCAGAACAGAATTGCAGCGAATGGGGTAGCTCATGTTGGCGCAATGCAGCGCAATGCATTTGGTAAGCATGGAGACGGCGGCCTTCGAGGCGGAATAAGCCGTAATAAACGAGGCTGGCCGAATGCCAGACATGGAGCAGACATTCACAATACTGCCGGGCTCTTCTGCCGCCTTCATGGCAACCATGGCTTCGCGGCAGCCGAAAAACACGCTGTCTAGGTTGATGGACATGATACGGCGCCAAAGCTCCGTGGACGTGTCCTCAATGGTGCCTGGCTCTGAGATGCCAGCATTGTTCACTAAGATGTTGAGCTTGCCAAATGTCTGTGTGCTGGCAGCGACTGCGTCTTTCCAGGCTTTTTCGTCGGTGACATCCAAAGCCACGGCATAAGCGCTATCGCCCAACGCCTGTGCCTCCGCTGTCGCTTTTTCTGTGTCAATGTCAGCGAGAACCACCTTCGCGCCTTCAGCAACGAACAGCTTGGCGACCGACAGTCCAATGCCTGCTGCTGCGCCTGTCACTAAAGCCACTTTGCCGTCGAGTTTGCCCAAGTTTTATCGCTCCAAAATCGCTACGGCGGATAATCCAGGCGCGCCATATACGTGACTATAGGCCGTTTTTGGGTCACCGGCGACTTGGCGTTCGCCTGCTTGGCCGCGCAGCTGGATCACGTTCTCATGGACTTGGCGCAGGCCGCTTGCCCCGATGGGCTCGCCATTGGCCAGGCAGCCACCGTCTGTGTTGACGGGGAGTTTGCCCGTCAGCCAGGTGGCGCGCTCAGCAAGCCATTTCTCCTGGTCGCCGTCGGCGCAGAACCCGTTTTCAGCCATATGCATGATTTCCGCGCCAGACTCGGTGTCTTGCAGCTGCGCCACATCGATGTCGTCCGGACCGATGCCAGCCATCTCGAACGCCGCGTTGCTGGCCAATGTCGTCGGCGGTGTTGAGCGTTCGACCTGAATAGAGGGCGAGAAGACCTCAAAGGACCCTTCAAGCCGCGTCTTCACGGCAGCGCCTTTCACCCAAATGGGTTTTTCAATGCCCAGCTCTTTCACCTTTTTAGCCGACGCTATGATCAGCGCGACGCCGCCTTCTGCTGGGGAGCAGAACATGAATTTGTTGAGCGGATCATTGATCATGGGTGCGTTCTCGATGGTCTCAAGATCGATGGGCGAACGCCGCCACGCATTTTCATTGAGGGAGCCGTTGTGGAAGGCTTTCTCGGCCACCAGGGCCAATGCGCGGTGGCTGATGCCGTGTTCGGCCATATAGCGCTGGATTTTCAAAGCGAAGAACTGCGTGGTGAGCATGAAACCTTGCTCGCCATACCATTCATCAATGCCCCAATCGGCTGGTTTGGGGTCAAAAGAGCCGCGCGGGTGTTTGTCGAAGCCCACAGCCAGGCCGATATCGAACTGTCCGGATTTGATGGCTGCAACGGCTGATAGAACGGCTGAACCACCCGTGGCGCAGCCATTGCTCACATTGATAAACTGCAGGCCTGTTAGGCCAAGCTGATTGACCATGATGTCTGCATTGCCGGCCGCCGATGAACCGCCAAAGGCGCATTCCACATCGCTCCAGTCAATCCCAGCATCGCTGAGCGCTTGGCGGACGGCATAGACACCTTGGTCCAGGCCGCTCATGCCTTCGGTGCGTCCAAAGGGGTGAATGCCAGCGCCGATAATTGCAACGTCCATAGCGGTGTCTCCTAAGCGGGCGTGAAGGCGAAGGTCTGCACCGTTCCGCGCTCTTTATGCTCAAAATCAACAAGGGTGGTGCGCATGGGCATGCCGATTTTTAAGCTCGCTTCATCTGCGCCGACGATGCGCGTTTCGACGATGACTTCGCCCGGCAGTTCCACATAGCCAAACACAAAGGGTTTGAAGGTCTCGACCGTCTCCGGCCCCATATAAGGCGGGGATTTTGGTAAAAACCGCTGCACGGACCACGACCATAGCGTGCCTTCTGCGCTGAGTTCCATGGGCTCATACAGCGCTGCCTCCCCTCCAGATGGCATGGGAAAGACAATTTTGCCGCTGCCCGTATGCCGGCCGCCAATCAAGCGCGGCTGCGGCTCGCTGGTCACCAGGTTGTCTGCAATGAGTGCCATGGCTGTATCCCTCCAAGTTGCGTGCACTGTGCCAGTTGGCCTGCGCTATCGGCAGCTATCAAATGGAGGGGTCACAGTTTTAGCAGCTGTTTGCCTTTGTTCTGGCCAGAGAACAGACGCTGCAGGGTTGCTGGCGCGTTTTCAAAGCCGCTTTGGATGTCTTCGCGGTAAGCGAGTTTGCCGTCATGGATGAACTCCGCCAACCGCTTGCGGATGACGGGGAACTCGCTCGCCCAATCCAGCACAATGAAGCCGTGCATGCTGGCGCGCCGGAACACCAGGTTGAAATAGTTCTGCGGCCCGGCTGGCAGCGAGCCTGTTTCATACCGGCTGATGCCGCCGCAAATCACGACCCGGGCGCCGGTGGCGATTTGCCCAAGCATGTCGTTTAAAATCGACCCGCCCACATTATCGAAGATGACGTCCACGCCCTTAGGCGCGAGTTCCCTTATCTGGGCACGAACATTATCGTTTTTATAATCAATCGCGGCATCATAGCCGACCTCGTCAACCAGCCAGGCGCATTTCTCTGGCCCGCCGGCGATGCCGATGGTTTTGCATCCCGCGAGCTTGGCGAGCTGCCCCACGACAGAGCCCGTTGCGCCGGCTGCGCCGGAGACGAGCACTGTATCGCCCGCGACGGGTTTGCCCAGTTTGAACAAACCGCAATAGGCCGTCATGCCGGTTACGCCGAGTGGGCCAAGCATGGTTGTGGCTGACAAGCCCTCCACGGGCCGTTCCATGGTCGTGGGGTCAATGACGACATACTCAGACCATATGAGCCTAGAGCCTACTAAGGTTTCACCCTCCTGATAGTCAGGGTGATTTGATTTGA
>JBCCDR010000102.1:0-8309 GCA_039030675.1 Pseudomonadota bacterium
ATCTCCACCACCGGAGATTTCCCAAGCGGGTGGGCGTCTTTCAGTTCTGGCGGCGCACGGCTCGTGTCCAGCCGATCATAGATTTTCAGCCCATAATCAAGGCCGAGCTCTTCCAAAAGCCAAACGGTAAACACCGACCGGCCGACACGCAGATGGTGAACGAGGATCATGGGAGGAACTCCTTAGGGCATGCGTGAAGCATATCCTAACAGAGCAAGGCGTCCCAAGCAGCAGTTTCTCGTATGACGTACGCCTAAGCAGCGCTGCGTCGACGCATGGCGAGCAATCCTGCTGCGCCAAGCGCCATCAGGGGCAGCGTTGCAGGCTCGGGCACATCGACCGGCGGATCGATGGGATCAGAGAACGGGATTTGGATGGGCGTATTGGGCGAATCTTCAAAAAAAGCGCGCTCAATCGTGACGCTGCCACGGGTGACTTCGGCCCAGCCATAATACCGATCAAACTCTTCTAGATCGAATGTCTCAACGAACAGCCCGATGAAGTCTGTGGTGCCCTCTTCTGCAAAGGGGCCGTTTTCGCCGATATAGAAAAAGGCAGGGTCGAAAAATGGTCCCGCCTTGGGCCCAATGACATCACCTTCGTCAAATGTTTTGACGAAGGTCGATCCTTTGATCTTTTGCTTAAAGATACCCACCTCGCCAGGTGATTTCATGCTCGGGTTACCACCAATACTGCCAGACCCGCTATTCTCCAGCAGCCGAACCTCAACACCTTTGAAGAAGAACGACTCAATGTCTGGTGAACCGCCGATGGACTCTACAGTAAGCGGGCCGCCGGTATTAGGACCGACGACCTCAACGATCCCGGCACTGGCGCTGTCAATCGCACCAAAAGAGGCTGCCGTTGCTGCAGCGCCAAGCGTTGTTTGTTTTGCAAGGATAGATAAACGCACGGACGTGTCAGCGCCCTTTGAGATAGATGCCATGGTCAAGGTGCCCCCTTTGACAGTTACAATCGGTTTGGCTGCGTCCAAACCACTCAATACTATGAAGTGTTAACGCCCCCGAGACTGTGACAATTGTGAAAACACGACACTTTCAGCGCTGCGATGGGACAACAATGAGACAGATCAGCCGGTTTTGCGCGGCACCTATCGCGTCTAGCAACAAGCACTCTGTGTTCTTTCATGAGCCGACGGCACGTCAATCTTAGTGACATGGCAACAAACAGACCCTATGTAGGGCCTATGGTTCTTGTGCTGACAACGACAACGACTACCACCACCCCGACATTTCGGGGGCGGGATGTCTTTGGCCAGCGCTAACTAGCCAGATAGACAGAAACCCGCCTCCGGTTTTGATGAGGCGGGCGCCCATCTCATCATAAAAATCGGGTAAACTTGGCGGCGCCAACTTTAACTGCTGCGCGCGATGTGGCAAAGCGCAGCAAACGGATGGATGAGATGCGATGACCAAGATGATTAAGATCACTCTGCCGGACGACTCTGAGCAAGACGTCGCGCTCGGCACGACCCCGGCAGAAATCGCTGCTGCCATTGGTCCAGGCCTGGCCAAGGCCGCCATGGCCGCCAAGGTTGATGGGCAAGTGTGGGATATCATGCGCCCGATCGAGCATGATGCGGATCTCGCCATCATCACCAGCCGCGACGAAGCCGAAGCGCTGGAGCTGGTGCGCCATGACTTTGCGCATGTGCTGGCTGAGGCCGTGCAAGCGCTCTTTCCAGGCACCCAGATCACCTTTGGTCCATCGACCGACGATGGCTTTTATTATGATTTCGCGCCAGCAGAGCGGCCCTTCACCGATGAGGATCTGCCTGCCATTGAAGAGAAGATGCGCGAGATTATCGCCGCCGACAAACCGCTGGTGCGCGAAGCCTGGACCAAAGCGCAGCTGATCGACCACTTCAAAGCGCAAGGCGAGAGCTTTAAGGCCGAATGGGCCGCCGAGCTTCCGGACGATGAAGAGCTCACCATCTATCGCAGCGGCGATGATTGGCTTGACATGTGCAAAGGCCCGCACCTGGCCTCCACTGGCAAGCTGGACCCCAAAGCTTTTAAGCTGACCCGTGTGTCGGGCGCCTATTGGCGCGGCGATCAAAACAACGCCATGCTCAGCCGCATTTACGGCACCGGCTGGCTGGACCGCAAACAGCTCAAACAGCACCTGATCCGCATGGAAGAGGCGGCTAAACGCGACCACCGCAAACTGGCGCAGGAGATGGACCTGTTCCACTTGCAGCCAGAAGCGCAAGGCAGCGTTTTCTGGCATCCAAAAGGCTACATCATCTGGCGCGAACTGGAAGCTTATGTGCGGCGTAAACAGGATGGGGCTGGCTACCGGGAAATCAAAACCCCGCAACTGATGGACGCCAAACAATGGGAGCAAAGCGGCCACTGGGGCAAATACCGCGAGAACATGTTTGTGGTCCCTGATGAAGTGCCCTCCACAGAAGAAGAGGGCGCGGTGATTAGCGGGGATGGGCCGATGATGGCGCTCAAGCCCATGAACTGCCCGGCCCATGTCCTCGTCTTCCGCCAGGGCATCAAAAGTTACCGCGACTTGCCTATCCGCCTCAGTGAATTTGGCTGTTGCCACAGGAATGAACCGCACGGCGCCCTGCACGGCATTATGCGCGTGCGCCAATTCACGCAGGATGACGCGCATATCTTTTGCCGCGAAGATCAATTGGTCGATGAAGTTCGCCAGTTCTGCGACTTGCTGGATGCCATGTATAAAGACCTTGGCTTTGAACACTATTCCATCAAGCTTGCCTTGCGCCCAGAAAAACGGTTCGGATCAGATGAGATGTGGGACTGGTCTGAGCAATCCCTGCGCGACGCTGTTGCCGCCACTGGCCGCAATACAGATGAATGGGGCTGGGAAGAGCTGCCTGGGGAAGGCGCCTTCTATGCGCCCAAGCTTGAGTTCCACCTGACCGACGCCATCGGCCGGACCTGGCAAGTCGGCACCATTCAAACCGACACCGTTCTGCCTGAACGGCTGGATGCAAGCTACGTCGCTGAAGACGGTAGCCGCCAGCGCCCCATCATGCTGCACCGGGCGATCCTAGGCACGTTCGAGCGCTTTATCGGCATCCTCATAGAGCACCATGCGGGCAAATTGCCGCTTTGGCTTGCCCCCGTGCAAGCCGTGGTAACCACCATCGTCTCCGACGCGGATGATTTCGCGCAGGAAGCTGCGGAGAAACTCACCGCCGCTGGCCTGCGCGTGGAGACCGACCTGCGCAATGAGAAGATCAATTACAAGATCCGCGAACACTCATTACAAAAAGTCGCCAACATCCTGGTCATCGGTAAGCGCGAGGCTGAAGAAGGCAAAGTCACCCTGCGCCGCCTGGGCGTGAAAGAGCAGGAAACCTTAGCGCTGGATGACGCCATCACCCGCTTGGCTGAGGAGGCGAAGGCCCCGATTTAGGGAGACGAGCTCAGGGGCGCTGACGCGAGAAACATGCCGCGCAGATCGCCAATGGCAAAGCCAGTGGCTGTGTCGCCGGGATAAAGCGCGCGAATGTCCGTAAGCAGGGCAGGCGCTATGCTTCCACCGTGACAGGTCAGGCAAGGTGCCTGCAGCAGGATGGGCCGCGCGTATCGCAGGGAGGCGCTGCCATCCTCATGCACAACCACATCGGTTTCCTCCAAAGTGGCCACCTGCGCACCAGATGCCAGCGCGTCCTCAAATCTAGCAAAAGCGCGCTGCGCCCAGGCATCAGGCTGATTGGCCGGGCTGCGCACACGCATCGCTGTTCGTGACACAACAACGCCGGTGTGTCGGAAGACTTGCGCAGCGATCTGCGGCGCCTCATTTGCGCAGACAGCCACAGCCGCCTGCGGCCCGTCCTGCGCCATGACGTCCATCAAACGGCTCTTCAACCGTTTGTCAAGCATCTGGGTGGCTAAGCGTGCGTTTTCCAAGTGAGATTCCGTCACGACCGGCTCGTCACCAGCGCTGCATCCGGACACAAGAAGCGCAGCAGCAACAAGGCGAAAGCGGACACGAGCGCGGCCGAGCATGTTCAGTCCATCAAACCGGAGCACTGATATCGATCAGCGTCCCAGCCGGGTCTCGCACCAGCGCGCGCTGCTGGCCATAAGGCATCATTTTCGGCGCCTCAATGCTGCGCGCGCCAGCGGCCAGCGCCTTGTCATATGTCGCCGCGCTGTCACCCACCACAAAGGTGATCATAGCGCCGCCAAAGGCCGTACGCGCCTCGCCTGGCACAATGTCCGCGTCTTTCTTTAAGATGCCGAACTCCTGGCCCGGCATATCGGCATGCACCAAAATCACAAACCAATCAGAATCAAAATGCCGCGTCATGCCAAACACGGCTTCATAGAAGCCGGCCAGGCCATCAACGTCGTCGGTGAGGATGTTGCAGAAGAGTCTGTTCATGCGCGCAGCCTAACAGAGCGCGTCCACGCTCGGCACTTCAAAAGTGTGTATCGGATGAGAAAATCTGGAGCGGGCGATGAGATTCGAACTCACGACCCCAACCTTGGCAAGGTTGTGCTCTACCCCTGAGCTACGCCCGCGTCCATGAAACGCCGCCCCTGGGTGCCGGGGCGTCGGTGAGAGCGTGTGTTATACACGCCAATGCTTAATTTCAAGTGGAAAACGGCCTCGGCCAAGGCCACAAGGGCGCTGGGTGGTCGACATGGCCATTGCCGTCCCCCATATGGAGAGAAAGCTGTGGTTCGTTTGAATATGGAGGCAAAACTATGGAACCTTTGATTGGCGGCGCGCCGGCAGGGCCGGCTGAAGCCCCCGTGGACGCGAATGCGCAAAACTTCATGGCGGAAGTGGTGGAGGAAAGCCGCAACCGGCCTGTGCTGGTGGATTTCTGGGCGCCGTGGTGCCAGCCATGCAAAACGCTCACGCCCATCATCGAAAAGGCCGTGGCGCAAACAGGCGGCAAGGTAAAGCTGGTCAAAGTCAATCTGGATGAAAACCAGATGCTGGCCCAGCAAATGCAAGTCCAGTCTGTCCCCACGGTGTATGCCTTTGTGAATGGGCAGCCTGTCGACGCCTTCCAAGGCGCTGTGCCGGAAAGCCAAGTGACCGCCTTTATTGACAAGGTGCTGCAAGCCAGCGGCGGCGGCGGTGATAGCCAGGAAGAGCAAATAAAGCAGTATCTTGAGATGGCCAAGGAAGCGCTGGGCGCGGGCGATGTTGCCCAGGCGGCCAATATCTATTCGCAAATTGCGCAGGCTGACCAAAGCAATATTGCGGCCCTGACGGGGCTTGCCACATGCCACATCAAGTCCGGCAATTTAGACCAAGCTGAGCAAATCCTAACGATCATACCGCCTGACAAAGCGGAAGACAGTGACGTGAAAGCGCTGCGGGCCTCTTTAGAGCTGGCCAAGGAAGCGGAAGAAAAAGCAGGCCAGCTGACAGCCCTTGCAAAACAGGTGGCCGATCATCCCGAAGACCATCAAGCGCGCTTTGAGCTGGCACAGGCCGAATTTGCAACGGGTGACCATGACGCAGCCGTCACCAATCTGCTGCACATCATTCAAATGGACAGAGAATGGAACGAAGGCGCTGCGCGGGAGAAACTGCTGCAGCTTTTTGACAGTTTGGGCGCGGATTCGCCCTTTGTGTTAAAAGCACGGCGCCGGTTGTCATCCATTTTGTTTTCGTAAACGAATAACCTTTGCAGGGAGTGTGCCAAGAGTCTGGTGCACTCGCTCCTGCCGCATTGCCTTCATTTGTTTTTAGCCCTCGAGAGACGTCATGACGCCGCAAGCCTCCAACAACAATCCGCGCGAAACGTTGGAGCGGGCGATACCAGTGTTTCCGTTGTCGGGCGCTATCCTGATGCCCAACAGCCAGTTGCCGCTGAATATCTTTGAGCCGCGCTATTTGGCGATGGTCGATACAGCCATGGCGAAGAACGGCCTGATCGGCATGATCCAGCCCCGCGAAAGCGGGCAGAAGCCGCGCTGTTATGACGTGGGCTGCGTTGGCAAGATTAGTGAATATGCCGCGCTAGACGATGGGCGCTATCTGATTGCGCTGGCCGGCATGTGCCGGTTTGAAGTGACGGAAGAGTTGCCGGTCACCACGCCCTTCCGGCAGATGGTGGTGAATTATGACGGATTTGCCGATACAGATATGGCCGATAGGCCCGACCATTTCCTCACTGACAGAGATGGCCTTGCCAATTCCCTTGACCAGTTTTTAAGCCAGCGCCAACTCGCCTGCGATTGGGACGCGGTCAAAGCGGCCGACGATGAAACCCTGGTCAATGGTATTTGCATGATCACGCCTTTTGAGCCGGCAGAGAAACAAGCCTTGCTAGAAGCGCAGGACATTGAGAGCCGGGCGACACTGCTGAAAAGCTTGCTGGATTTTGGCGCCATGTCGCAAGACGGTGATGGGCAACATCAACCGCACTAGGTGCACTGTTGACCAACGCCTGGCCCCCGGGGTAGAGCGGCACTGTTATGGCAGGGCTTAATCCAAAGTTATTAGACGTACTCGTCTGTCCTTTTACCAAGGCGCCGCTGGTGCTGTCGGATGATGAGGCATGGCTGCTCAGCCACAAGGCTGGTGTCGCCTTCCCCGTCCATGACGGCGTGCCCATTTTATGTGCGGATGCGGCGCGGCCTTTTTTTGAGGATGAAGAAGACGGCGCGAATAGGGGGGCGCCATGAGCGATGCCACATGGCCTGAAGAGCTGCGCTATGAGCAAGCCCAGGGGCAGCTGATTGTCACGCTGCTTAGCGGCCAAGAGCGCCGCGTGAGCGCCAAAACGCTGCGTGAAAACAGCCCCAGCGCAGAAGTCCAGGGGCATGGCGCGGGCCCGCGCAAAAGCATTTCCATTGATTACGACGTTGCCATCAAACGCATGGTTCCTGTCGGGCGCTATGCCGTGCGGCTAGTGTTTGACGATGGGCACGACAGTGGGCTGTATACCTGGCCGCTGCTGTATGAGCTAAGCCAACCGCTGTCCTGAACTCGATTCAGGACCTCTTTGGACAGCCCGCGCTTTTCACTGAACCAGATGCTGAATCAAGTTCAGCATGGCGGTATAGAGATGCTCTAGCCTTCCGGCGCCATGAGTGGCGGCAGGCCGAAGACACTGCCTTGGGCCTGCGCTGAGAACAGCTGGCGCAACATGGCTTGGCGCTTGCCCAGACGCATGGCTGCATTTCTCAGCAGCGTCCAAGCGGGATTGCGTGTGGAATAGGCACGGTTGAGCGCGTCAGTGGCGGCAAAGGTTGCCAGAATATCCGGCCTGCGCCGCGCGCTGTAGGCCGCGCACAGGGCTTCGCCACCAATGTCTCCGCCCAGCGCGCGCGTCTCTTGCAGCAGCTGTGCCACCACGCCAATATCACGAACCGTGAGGTTAAAGCCCTGGCCTGCGAGGGGGTGAATCACATGGGCCGCATCACCGACGAGCAGCAAACGCGCTGCGTGGAACGTGTCGGCGATATTGGCGCGAATGGGATAGGTGCTGCGCGGGCCTGTCGCTGTCAACGGGCCGCGCGTATCCGCCTCATCGGCGCCAAAGATTTGCGCGCTCAGCAGCGCCAAAAACGCCTCATCGCTTAAGCCTAAAATCGACCCAGCGGCGCTTTCAGGCACGGTCCAAGCCAAAGAGCTTTGGGTGCCTTGCATGGGAATGAAAGCAACCGGCCCGCCTGGCAAAAAGCGCTGAAAGCCAATGCCGCCATGGCCATGGGCGTGGGTGAGCGTGGCGGTGATGTTGGCTTGTTTATAGGTGCGGGACAGAGAGGAGATACCCGCGGCGGCGCGAAAGGCACTGCGCCCGCCATCCGCTGCGCACACCAGGCCAGCCTTGAGCTTGGTGCCATCAGCCAGCGCGAGCACCGCATGGCTGGGCGCGATCTCCTCGATATGTGCGCTGGTGTTTTCAAACACCACAAGCCCCTCATCGCCCTGCCGGCTCTGCGCCAGAGCCGCGAGGATATCTTGGTTGTGAACCACATAACCATGGGCCGCGACCGGTGTGTCCTCTTGCCCGTCCCCTGGTGCGTCAGGCACGCTGCCTTCCTCAAAGGACATCGCAGCCCCGGTCGCGTCATCGACCACCTTGATGTCAAACATGGGCTGCGCGGCTTTCAGCAGCGCTGCGCCTACGCCAATGCGCTCGTACAGCGTGATGCTGGACCGGTTAAGCGAGGTGACCCGGTCATCCGTTTTGGCCAAGCTCCGCCCCTCAATGAGCGCGACGGAAAAATCTAAATGCCGAAGGGCCGCTGCGAGAGACTGGCCAGCGAGCCCGCCGCCGACAATGGCGATATCAAAGGAGTGTGTCATAGCATTTTCAGTGGTGCTGG
>JBCCDR010000103.1:0-8223 GCA_039030675.1 Pseudomonadota bacterium
CCGCCCCGCCGCGGCCATCGCCGTCCATCCGCGTGAGGACAGCGCCGGTGATAGACATTTGTTTGTTAAAGCTGTCGGCAACCGTGACGGCGTCTTGACCGGTCAGCGCATCGGCCACCAGCAGAATTTCCGTGGGCTGGGAGGCTTTCTTGACAGCCGCCAGCTCTGCCATGAGCGATGCGTCCACATGGAGGCGGCCAGCGGTGTCCAGCATAATAACGTCAAAGCCTTGCAGCTTCGCGGCATTGAGCGCGCGGTTTGCAATGTCGACGGGTTGCTGGCCAGCCACGATTGGCAGCGTGGCAATGCCGGCTTGCTCGCCAAGAACCTTCAGCTGCTCCTGCGCAGCCGGGCGCTGCACATCGAGCGAGGCCATCATGACCTTCTTCTTCTCTTTTTCCTGCAGGCGTTTGGCGATTTTAGCCGTGCTGGTGGTTTTACCCGAGCCTTGCAGGCCAACCATCATGAAGACGACCGGCGGATTGGCGGCAAAGCTGAGGCCTTCGCTTTGCCCGCCCAGCATATCGACCAAGGCGTCGTTGACGATTTTGACAACCTGCTGGCCGGGCGTGACTGACTTGATGACCTCAGCGCCAACGGCGCGGGTCTTCACTGTGTTGATGAAATCCTTGACGACTGGAAGCGCCACATCCGCTTCAAGCAGAGCAACACGCACCTCGCGCAGCGCAGCGGTCACGTCGCTTTCGCTCAGCGCACCACGCTTTTTCAATCCGTCAAAAACCGCGCCAAGGCGTTCCTGCAAGGATTCAAACATATCGTCTGCCTTTGTCTGAGCCGCGCGCGGCCCGTTCACACATTCCCAACGCAAACACAACGGTCCAACGCAAATTACACCGGTGGGCGAACCTTCGCTGACCGGTGGACATCCGTGGACGCGCAAAAAAACAATTTGCGAGTGGCGCTGAAATGCGGGAAAGCTTGTATATTGTCAAGTGGCGCGCATTGAAAATGTGCAGGAGGCGGCGGACATGGACGGGATTGAAGACTACCTCCATGCGTTGCAACACGTGCAAACACCCAACGCCTTATGGGAGTGCGGCGTTTCTTATTTGCGCTCTCAAGGGGTGAAGATGGTGAGCTATCACCATGTGCCCCCGCCCGGCGCACCTGACTTTCAACATGTGCGCGTCACGGCTGAAGGCTTCCCCGATGCATGGGTGGACCATTATGTGCGCCACCGCATGTTTGATTTCGACCCAATCCCAGCGCTCGCGCTTTCGCGGGCGGACCCTTATTGTTGGTCAGACGTGAGCCAGATGATGACGCTCAATAACGACCAAGAGCATTACCTGAAAGAACTGCGCGAAGCGCAGCTGGGCAATGGCGTGGCCATCCCCGTGTTTGGCCCAGGCGGGCGCAATGGCTATGTCGGACTTGGTTTTGGCGAGAAGGATATAGACGACGGCAACCTGGTCTGGCTGAAGGAGCTGCAGTGGGTGTGCCAAGCCACACATATGCGCCTGTGCGAAATGTTGGCGTCAACCTTCAGTGAACGACCAAACCTCTCCCCGCGCGAACGCGAGGTCTTGCAGTGGGTGGCGCGCGGGAAAAGCAACCCCGATATCTCCGATATCATGCAAATCTCTGCCAATACCATCGATACCTATTTGCGGCGGATCTACACCAAACTCGGCGTGAACGACCGGGTGACGGCAGCAGTCAAAGGCGTTGGCAGCGGCTTGATTCTCATCGCTTAGGCCGTTCCAAAGGCCTCACGCTACTCTGTCAAAATGGGAAAATGAGCCGCAAATTATTGAAATAAAAGGGTTTTATTCGTGTAACGTGGGTACGTGACATGCATTTGCGTCTCCATGGGTCCATGCCTGACACCATAGTAAGGCGGAGGCGTAAACCCATGACGAAAGCAACCCAAACGAAAACCATTGAGCTCACTTTAAAGGACGAGGCCGGCGGGGCTCCAAGCCTCGATTATCTCAGCCAACAAGTCCACCGCTGTGTGGCGCTGTACGGCGTTTTCCAGCCTGCAGCGGCCGAGCAAAGCAGAAGCACCGAACCCCTAGAAAGGATCGCCGCAGAACTTGAAGACATGGCGGCGACAGTGACAAGACTGACGTGCGACGTGGCAGCAACCACCCTTGCTGAGGTCTGCATCAAGCTCGATATAGCCGTCACGCTCATGGAAACCCGCGACCTGCACCTGGCGCCGGATTATCATGCCCGGATCATTCGATCTGCGCGGGAGGACTTGCAAGGTTTGTCAAGCGGACAGACACAGGAGGCTCTCACCGTATAGCCAGAAAGTCTGTTGACGCAGACCTCAAACCAGGAGGCCCACAGGCGTTGCGAGCAAGGCCACAACGCCTGGATGCAAAATGCGTCATAAAACTGACATATCGTGCAGAAAATGGCGGGATTTAAGGGAATAGTAAGGCTAGCACGCCAAGACCCAACGACTGTGTCAATTGCAGAAAACTGCATTGATCGCGTAAAAATAGTCAGGGCAGAGAGATTATGAGTGCGATTCCTTTTATTGCGTCACCGACTTCAACCGAGAAGGCTCTTATGGGGGCTATCAACGAAGCGCTTGCGGTTCTGACCGTCGCGCCCGACGGCACAATTTTAAGAGCGAACGCGAAATTCCTGGAGATGACCGGCTACAGCGAAAGCGATCTCCAGGGAAAGCCACACCGCATTCTCGTGCCAGACAATTCGCGCGAAGCAGAGACCTATGATGCGCTCTGGCAAGATGTATGCGCTGGTGTCCCACAATCAGGAACGTTTCGCCGGTTGCATAAGAATGGCGAAATCCTCTGGATTCAAACGAACTTCCTGCCACTCACCGACAAAAACGGCCGGGTTGAAAAGGTCATCAAACTGGCCACAGATGTCACACGCCAAACGGCTGAGCGTTCGGTTGAGCGCAGCAAGCTAGACGCCATCGAAGATAGCTTGGCCGTCATCGAGTTTGGTTTGGACGGCACAGTCCAGACTGCCAATGAGAATTTCCTGTCCGTGATGGGTTACTCTTTGGACGAGATTGAGGGGCGCCACCACTCGATGTTTGTGGAGGCCGACTACGCAAAGACGGGTGCTTACGACGCCTTTTGGGACACGTTGCGAAGCGGCAAGCTTCTGCAAGGTGAATTCAAGCGCATCGCCAAAGATGGCTCTGTTGTATGGATCCAAGCAACATACCATCCGTTGATGGACAAAGACGGGAAGCTGCTGCGCGTTGTTAAGTTTGCAACGGACATTACCGACAGTAAAGCCGCCTCCCAAGACGCGCAGCAGACGCTCGAACAAGCGCTGGACGGCGTCGTCAAGATCGATGAGAACAACATCGTCACCTTCTTTAACAAAGCTGCTGAACAGCTGTGGGGCCGCAAGCGCGAAGAGGTGATTGGCCAAAACGTGAAAATGTTGGTGCCGCCGCAGATGCAGGCCAACCATGATAACTTCGTCAACGCCAACCGTCACACGGGCGAAGACAAAATCGTTGGCACCAGCCGCGATGTGGAAGTCTACCGTCCGGATGGCTCGATTGTGTGGGGCCAGCTCTCCTTGTCGAAAATCGAAATCGACGGCAAAATCACCTACACCGCGTTCGTGAAAGACGTCACGCAGGAACGCGCACAGCGCGAAGAGATTGCCCAAACGCTGGAGCAGGCGCTCGATGCCGTCGTCAAGATTGACGAAGACAACATTGTCACCTTCTTCAACAAAGCAGCAGAAGAGCTCTGGGGCTATCCACGTGAGGAAGTCATCGGCCAAAACGTGAAAATGCTCGTGCCGCATGAGATGCAAGCCAATCACGACGGCTTTGTGAACAAAAACCGTGAAACTGGTGAGGACAAAATCGTTGGAACCGCACGCGAAGTGCCAGTCTTCCGCAAGGACGGCGACCAAGTATGGGGCCAGCTCTCCTTATCAAAGGTCAAGGTTGACGGCCGCATTACCTATACGGCCTTTGTCAAAGACGTGACCGAAGCGCGCGCCCAGCGCGAGCAAATCAAGACGCTGTCTTTGGTGGCCAATGAAACCGACAACTCCGTGGTGATCACGGACGCGCAAGGCCACATTGAATATGTGAACCCTGGCTTTGAGCGTATGACGGGCTTTTCGGCAGAAGAAGTACACGGCAAGCGCCCTGGCGACGTGCTGCAAGGCAAGGATACAGACCCCAATACGGTGGCGAATATCCGCGCGAAGTTGAATGCAGAACAGCCGTTCTACGACGAGATCTTAAACTACACCAAGTCAGGCGACCCCTATTGGATCTCCCTGTCCATCAATCCGGTCTTCGATGAAGATGGCAAGCTCAGCCGGTTCATCTCCATCCAGGCCAATGTGACGGAAACCAAAACGGTCGCCTTGGAAACACGCCTGCGCATGCAATGTGTTGAGCAAGCCAACGCGGTGATGGAGTGGTCGCCTTCTGGCGAGGTAGTCTCCTTTAATGACTATTTGCAAGACATCACCGGCAATATGTCCAAAAGCGACATCAGCGCTGTGCTTGGTCTCGATAAAGTCCTCAACGGCGACGAGCGTCAAAAGCTGCTGTCAGGCGCGAGCATTACGCAAGAAGTGCAAATCGAAAGCGGCGACGGCAACGAGATTTGGCTGTCCGCCACCTTCATGCCGATTACCGACTATGCTGGCGCTGTGACCCGCCTGGTCATGTATGCCACAGATGCCACAAGCCGGCGCACGGCGATCCAGAGCACGACCACCCTAATGCGTGATGTGCTCGATCAGATTGATGGCGTGGCCAATGAGATTAACTCGGTGACAGCGCAAACCCACCTGCTCTCCCTCAACGCCACGATTGAAGCCAGCCGCGCTGGCGATGCCGGCAAAGGCTTTGCTGTCGTGGCTGATGAGGTGCGCGCACTGGCCGGCCGTACGGGTGCATCGACCAGCGAAATCGCCAAGCTGATCACCTCCACGCAGGGCAAAATTGACGAAATGAGCCACGCTATCTAGGTAAGCCTCCTCAAAGGGCCGCAATGAATGCGGCCCCATGCGGAGGCAGACCAATGCGGTCATTTTTCGCAAGCCTGGCAGGCATCATCTCTGCTGGGCTTGTTGTTTTTGTGCTGGAACAGCTAGGGCACGTTCTATTCGCCCCCGCAGGCGCCCTGCCAGACCCGAGCGATGCGCAGGCCATGGCCGAGTATGTGACCAGCCAGCCCTTGCCTGCCAAGCTTTGGCTGGTCCTGGCCTGGTCCATGGGCGCGACCTCCGGCTGTTTCATCGGCACCCGCATTGGCCAGGGGCAAGCGCTACCAGCCGCATTGGTCGCAGCCTTCATTCTGCTCGGGATTGTCAGCAAAGTCATGGCCATACCGCACCCGCTCTGGCTCACAGCTGCAGGCATCTTCGCTGTCGCCCTGAGCAGCTTAGCAGGCTACCGGCTTGGCCTTGGGCCTGCAGCGCCGCGACAAAACAGCAGCTAAACACAGCCGCTGGCGCTTTACTTGCAGCGCGCAGATCCCTACATGGGCGCCATGGACCCTTCTGCTGACATACGCGCCGCCGCAGGCCCCCGCACCGCAAGCTTTGTGAAGATGCATGGCCTGGGCAATGACTTTGTGATCTTCGATGCACGCCAACAGGCTGTGGACTTATCGCCAGCGCAGGTCAAAGTGCTGTCCAACCGGCATGTGGGCATTGGCTGCGACCAGCTGATGATTATCGAGCCGCCACGCTTCGGCGGGGACGTATATCTGCGCTATTTCAACGCCAGCGGCGAGGAAGTGGGCGCGTGCGGCAATGGCACGCGCTGTGTGGGCGGCTTGCTTTTTGCGGAAGGGCCGCGCGAGCACGTCATCATCGAGACCAGCGCTGGCCCGCTGCTGGTCAACCCCGGTGATGACAGCACGCTGACCGTGGATATGGGTGAACCTGGCCTTGGCTGGGAGGACATTCCCATCAGCCAGCCCCACGACACCGTCGCGCTGCCCATCAAAGAAGGCCGGCTCATCAACCCCGTTGGCGTCTCCATGGGCAACCCGCACATGGTGTTTTTCGTCGAAGACATCGATGCACATGACTTGGCAGAGTTGGGGCCAACGCTGGAAACCAATCCGCTGTTCCCAGAAAAAGCCAATGTGAGCATTGCGCAGGTCACAGCCAAAGACCGCATCAAGCTGAAAGTGTGGGAGCGCGGCGCTGGCCAAACACTCGCCTGCGGCACAGCGGCCTGCGCGACGCTCGTCGCTGCCGTGCGCCGCAATTTGACGGACCGCCAAGCCACCGTGGAGCTGCCAGGCGGAGAGCTGACCATTGCCTGGCGCGAAAGCGATGGCCATGTGCTGCAATCAGGTCCCATTGCCGTTGCTTTCATGGGCATGGTCGACATCCCAGCGACCAGCTAATGACTGCCCCGGACATCATCACCTTTGGATGCCGCCTCAACATCTATGAGAGCGAAGTGCTCCGCGACCAACTGAGCGCGCAAACGGGCGATGTGGCGATTTTCAATACCTGCGCCGTGACCGCAGAGGCCGTCCGCCAAGCCCGCCAGGCCATCCGCCGGACACGTCGGGAGCGCCCCGATGCAAAGATTGTGGTCACGGGCTGTGCAGCCCAGATTGACCCGGACGCCTTTGCCGGTATGCCCGAAGTGGACCGCGTGGTCGGCAACAGCCATAAAGCCCAGCCGCAGGCGTTTGATTTTGCTTTGGAGCAGCCCAAAGTCATTTCCAGCGACATTATGGCAGTCACGGAAACTGCGGGCCATTTGCTGCCTGGCTTTGCCGACAAAGCCCGCGCTTTCGTGGAAATTCAAAACGGCTGCGACCACCGCTGCACTTTCTGCATCATCCCTTATGGCCGCGGGAATTCCCGCTCCGTGCCAGCCGGCGCTGTCATCGAGCAAATCCGCGCGCTTGTGGGCAGTGGCTACAAGGAAGTCGTCCTCACCGGCGTTGACCTCACCAGCTATGGCAGCGACTTGCCGGGCACGCCGCAGCTAGGCGACCTGGTGCAACGCATCCTCAAACTGGTACCGGACTTACCGCGCCTGCGCATCTCCTCCATTGATTCCATTGAGGCAGACCCCGCGTTGGTGGACGCCATCACCAGCGATGACCGCGTGATGCCCCATTTGCACCTGAGCTTGCAGGCCGGCGACAACCTGACCCTCAAGCGCATGAAGCGCCGCCATACACGCGAGGATGCCATCGCCTTCTGCCAAGACATTCGCGCAGCAAGGCCAGACGTGGTCTTTGGCGCAGACATCATCGCGGGCTTTCCCACGGAAACAGAGGCGATGTTTGAAAATTCGCTAGCGCTCGTTGAAGAGTGCGGCCTCACCTACCTGCACGTCTTCCCCTATTCTGCGCGCGAAGGCACGCCGGCGGCAAAGATGCCGCAAGTGGCCAAACAGGTGCGAAAAGAGCGCGCTGCGCGGTTGCGGGCCGCAGGTGACACTGCCAAGGAGGCTTATTTTCAAAGCCGCCTGGGCCAGCGCGAACAGGTGCTAGTCGAGCGCGTCTCTGAAAGCCAAGCCCAAGGCCATACGCGCAGCTTTGCGCCCATCGCTGTGGCCGACGCCCAGAGCGCTGGCATTGGGTCCATCGTAGACGTCACCGTGACCGATGCGAGCGCGGCAGGCCTGCTGGGGCGCTGCGCATGAGCGAGGAGAAAAAAGGCTGGCTGGCCAAAATGCGCGCTGGCCTCAGCCGCTCCTCCAGCAAAATCTCCAGCGGCATCACGGGCATTTTCAACAAAGCCAAGCTAGACGATGACACGCTGGAAGAGCTGGAAGAGCTGCTTATTACCGCCGACCTAGGCGTCGCCACCGCCAGCGCCGTGTGTGAAGAGCTCGCAAGTGAAAAATACAACAAAGACATCAGCGCTGATGAGGTCAGAGAAGCGCTAGCCGAAAAAATCACCGCCATTCTGGAACCCTTGGCAAAACCCTTGGAGGTAACCGCCTTCCCCCGGCCCCATGTCATCCTTGTCGTGGGCGTGAATGGCGGCGGCAAGACCACGACGATCGCTAAGCTGGGCCATTTGTTCCAAGAGCAGGACTACAGCCCGCTGTTCGCAGCCGGCGACACCTTCCGCGCTGCGGCCGTGGACCAGCTGCGGGTATGGGCTGAGCGGCTGGGCTGCGATATCATTACCACCAAAATCGGCGGGGATGCGGCAGGGCTTGCCTTTGACGCCATCAAGCAAGGCAAAGCCTCCAGCAATGATGTGCTCCTCATTGACACCGCAGGGCGCCTCCAAAAC
>JBCCDR010000104.1:0-8129 GCA_039030675.1 Pseudomonadota bacterium
ACAATGCCGCCCAGCGTATCGACGTCCTCCAGTGGCGCACCGTTCGGGAAGGCAACGCCGGTGCTTTCGGCAAACTCCTCAAGCTCGACGCGGGCGTCGGCATACCACACGCCCTCCCCGGCCGCGGTCACGATGGGCTCGTCCGGCCAGTCGTACTCGTCCTCAATGTCGCCGACCACCGTTTCGATGAGGTCTTCCAGAGAAACGAGCCCGTCGGTTCCGCCGTATTCGTCCACCACCAGGGCAAGCTGGGTGCGCGTCGCCTGCATCTTCACCATCAGGTCAAGCGCGGGCATTGAGGGCGGCACGAACAAGATGTCCCGCACGATGTGCATGGAGGAGAGCGGACGGGACAAATCCACCGCACCGAAATAAAGGCCGTCCTCGCGAGACGCCTCTTCGGCCATGCGGATCATCACGTCCTTGGCGTGGACGAAGCGTTCTCAGCCATGCCCGCAGGTTGAACGCCGCCGAAAGAGAGGAGTGAGATGGGACAAGATCTTCTCTCCAAGATGAACGGCGTCTCGATAGACGAAGTCTTGGCAGAAATCGTCGATCATGTTCAACCGGTCTTCGGGCAAGGCAAGGTCGCAGACTATATCCCTGCTCTTGCCAAGGTGCCGCCGGAGCGCTTTGCTATGGCTGTGCATTGCTGTCAGGGCGCGCACGCTGATTGCGGCGATGCGGACGTGCCGTTTTCTATCCAATCCATTTCTAAGGTCTTTACACTCACGCTGGTCATGTCCAGTCGGCCCGAAGCGGATATCTGGAAGCGCGTTTGGCGTGAGCCGTCCGGGACGCCGTTCAACTCTATGATTATGCTGGAGCGCGAAAACGGCATCCCGCGCAATCCCTTCATCAATGCGGGAGCGCTGGTCATCACCGATATGCTCATCAGCGATTATGGCCGCCAAGGCGCCATAGATGCTTTGCTCAACTTCATGCGGACGCTGTGCGGCAATAGCACGCCGACGCTCGATGAAGAAGTGGCGCGCTCTGAGCTGGCGACGGGACATAAGAACTTGGGTCTCGCCCACACGCTCAAAAGCTTTGGCAATCTGGAAAACAGCGTTGACGATGTGATGGACGTTTATTGCCATCAGTGCGCGCTGTCCATGAGCGTGAAACAGCTGGCCTCTGCCAGCGTCTTCCTGGCCAAAAGTGGCTATGACACCACGCGCGAGGTGCAAGTGGTGCCCAATGAAATTGTCCGCCGCATCAATGCGCTTATGATTACCTGTGGGCATTATGATGCCGCCGGCAACTTCGCCTTCCGTGTAGGTTTGCCAGGCAAAAGCGGCGTGGGTGGCGGCATCATCGCCATCATTCCAGATGAAGCAAGCTTGGCCGTTTGGTCCCCAGGTCTGGATGAATACGGTAACTCGCTAGTGGGCACGCTTGCTCTAGAGACCTTTGTCGAGGTGACGGGGACTGAAATCCTCTAAGCAATCTGCAGGATTTTGTGCGTCTGCAAAGACAGGCGCCATTGCGGATTGTCTAAGCAGTATTGAACGGCCTCTTGCGTAAAACGCTCTTTGTCTGGCCCATCCATGGGTTGGAGAAAGAAGTGCTTGAAAGCTAGTTCTTTCACTTCATGGGGCAACAGCGCGTCCTGGCGATAGACCAGCTTGAGCTCATCACCGCTGGTTTGCACCAGCTCAGCACCCGCTTTGGGGCTGACGCAAATCCAATCGATGGCGCGCGGAACGGGCAGGGTGCCGTTGGTCTCAATGGCGATTTCAAAGCCAACGGCGTGCAGCGCCTCTATGAGCGGGCCATCCAATTGCAGCATGGGCTCGCCGCCGGTGCACACGATGTATGGGTTTGCATTGGCCGGTTCATGCGACGCGGCCCAGCACGCCCAGGCGGCCTTTGCCAGGGCGTCCGCCGTTTCGAACTTGCCGCCGCCAGGTCCATCGGTCCCAACAAAGTCGGTATCGCAAAACTGACAAATGGCGGTCGCTCGGTCGCGCTCCAGCCCACTCCAGAGATTGCAGCCGGCAAAACGGCAAAAGACAGCGCGCCGGCCGCTTTGTGCGCCTTCGCCTTGCAGCGTGAGGAACAGCTCTTTGACGGAATAGGTCATTGATAGCGTGTGGGGTCGGGCAGGCCAGCCTGGGCAAAGCCTTGTTTGCGCAGCAGGCAGCTATCGCAGTGGCCGCACGCGGCCCCGGTTTCATCCGGGTCGTAGCAACTGATGGTTTGGCTATAATCCACGCTCAGCTCCGTGCCGCGCGTGATGATTTGCGCTTTGGTCAAATCAATAAGCGGCGTCTTTATGGACACTGTGGCCGTGCCTTCAACGCCCGCCTTGGTGGCCAAATTCGCTAGCGTTTCAAAAGCGGAGATGAATTCTGGCCGGCAGTCCGGATAGCCAGAATAATCGACGGCATTGACGCCAATGAAGATGTCTTGCGCGCCGACCACTTCTGCCAAGCCCAAAGCCATCGACAAGAAGATGGTGTTGCGTGCGGGCACATAGGTGATGGGGATGCCATCTTCCAAGTCCTCGACGCTATCATGCTTTGGCACATCGATATCGCTGGTCAGGGCGGACCCGCCGAAAGCACGCAGGTCCAAATCGACGATTTTGTGGGAGGCAAGGGACAGGCTTTTCGCCAGCTTTTTAGCGGCCTCCAACTCCACGCTATGGCGCTGGCCATAGGCAAAGCTCAGCGCATGCACACCGTAGCCTTCGCTCAGCGCAATGGCGGCGACTGTCGCTGAATCAAGTCCGCCGCTGAGCAGCATAACGGCGGTTTTGTGTGGGGCCTCAGGCATGCGCAGGCGTTAGCGCACATTGAGAGCCAAACTCAAGGGAAAGCGGTGTGATTTAAGCGTTCACGTCCACAACGCCGCCTGCTTTGCGCTGGCCCTGCGTGCTCATGAGGATTTCCGCGACCTCTTCAAACATGGCTTTGCGTTTGGCTGCGCCGCGTCGTTCCTTAGAGAACGTCATCTGGTGCAACGCTTTGAGCGCCTGGTCGCCATATTGCTGGCGCAGGCGCTGGGCCACATAGGCCGGGTCTAAATCTTTGTCTCGAGACGCACGCATACACCAGCACTAGCGCGCATTTGCGCTTAAAGCCAATCGCATTTCATTAAAATTGTGCAGAAAGAAAAAGCCGCGCATGAGGAGGTCATGCGCGGCTAAGGTGGCTGGATTACCAGCGTGGAAGCAGGCATCACTTAAAGGGAAAAGTGATGACAAAAAGAAGTGTTAACGAAAATGCTTAACAATGCGTTAACCACACTCAGCGAGCGGGCTAATCCACATCGGATTTTCGACATCTATGCGCCCGGCATAGCCGCGCTTTTCTATAGCGCTAGAAAAACTTAGCGACCCCATACTTATCCTCGTTTGTGACGCGGGGCCGGCAAACCACATTGTAGCGCAGAGAAAGTGGACTTGAGAGAGGGTCACTGCAATGCGCTATTATCCAGCGTTCATAGATTTGGCTGATGCGAGTGTTGCCTTTTTGGGTGGCAGCGCTGAGCTCGCCAATAAGGTGCGCCTGCTGAGCAAAACGCCAGCGCAGCTTGTGCTTTATGGCGCGGAAATTGATGCCTCCCTCGAAGCCCTGGTGGACGAAGGTAAGGCGGATTGGGAGCGCGGTGAGGCCAGTGACGCCGCCCTCGCTGCCGCCCGATTTATTTACATTGCCAGCGAGGATGATGCGGAGCGTCACGCCTTGATTGCGCGTGCCCGCAAGGCCGCTGCCCTGGTCAATGTCGTCGACGTGACGGAGGAATGTGACTTCATCACGCCAGCCTTGGTCGAGCGCGCGCCGCTTACCATCGCCATTTCATCTGATGCGGCCGCGCCAGCTTTGTCCCGCCATGTGAAAGGTTTGCTCGAGCGTTTTTTGCCAGCTTCGCTTGGTGATTTAGGCGGCTTGATTGAAGGCGCGCGGACCAAGCTCAAGGCCGCATTTCCCAATACGGATGACCGGCGCCGGTTCTTAGACCGTCTGATAAATGGCGCTTTGGGCGACATCAAAACACAGCAGGCCTTGGATGCTGCCATCGCGGCAGAGGCTGCAAACACCAGCGCCGTGGGCCGCATTGCAATTGTGGGCGCCGGGCCTGGCGATCCTGAGCTGCTGACGCTCAAGGCGCATCGTATGCTGCAAGAGGCGGACGTGATTGTGCATGATAAGCTGGTTTCCGATGGCATCTTGGACCTAGCGCGCCGGGATGCGGACCGCATTTATGTGGGCAAATCACGCGCAAACCACAGCATGCAGCAAGAAGATATCAGCCAGCTGCTGGTAACGCTGGCGCGGCAAGGCAAGTTCGTTGTGCGCCTGAAAGGCGGCGACCCTTTCATCTTTGGCCGCGGCGGGGAAGAGTTGGATGTCGCCAAAGCTGCTGGCGTGGATGTTGAGGTCGTCCCTGGCATTTCTGCCGCACTTGGCTGCGCGGCCAGCGCTGCCATGCCCTTAACGCACCGCGACCATGCCTCAGCGGTGAGTTTTGTCGCTGGCCAGCGCAAAGATTTAGCGCGGCAGGACTGGCGCGGTCTCGCCGGGCCAGGGCGCACGCTGGTGGTCTATATGGGCGTTTCCAGCGCGCCGGATATTGCTGAGAAATTACGCGCCGATGGCGTGGCTGCAGACTTGCCAGTGGCCATCTTAGAAAATGGCACGCGCGCGGATGCACGCACGCTGCGCACTGACGTGTCCGGTATGGCCGGTGCGGTTGTTGAGAACGCCGTTCAAAGCCCAGCCTTGCTGGTGATCGGTGATGTGTCGGCCGCTGACCGATCGCAGCGCCTTGAAGAGACTTTGGCGGAGGTCGTTCCGCTCCAAGCCGCAGCAGGAGGCACGTTATGAGCACTGGAAAAATCTTGACCGCAAACCTGCTGCTGACAGGGGATGTCGTGTTCTACACGGACGCTGGAGACTGGTCCGTGCGCGCTGATGAAGCTAAATTTGCTGTGCGCCAAGCTGAAATCACCGCGCTTGAAGAGGCTGACAAGGCAGCCGTCGCTGCCAACACAGTCGTCTCCACTGAAATTATTGAAGCGCAGAAAACAGCGCAGGGCGTCTGGCCAACGCGCAACCGCGAGCAAATTCGCGCCAAAGGCCCGACGACGCATCTCAATATGGGCTACCAGGCCCGCTTTGACTTATCGGCTTTTGAAGGAGCCTGAGCCATGTATCAATATGACGGCTATGACAAACAGGCTGTGCGCGAGCGCGCTGCTGATTTCCGCGACCAAGTCGAACGGCGCATTGCCGGCAAGCTGAGCGAAGCTGAATTCAAGCCGCTCAGGCTGCAAAATGGGCTCTATCTGCAGCTGCATGCCTATATGCTGCGCGTTGCTATTCCCTATGGCCTGCTGTCGTCAAAGCAGATGCGCAAGCTGGCCCATATCGCCCGCACATATGACAAGGACTATGGGCATTTCACGACCCGGCAGAACATCCAATACAACTGGGTAAAACTGGTCGATGCGCCAGACATCTTAGATGAATTGGCGTCGGTTGAAATGCATGCCATTCAAACGTCGGGCAATTGTATCCGCAATATCTCCTCAGACCAATTCGCCGGCGTGGCTGCTGATGAGGTGGAAGACCCGCGCCCGTGGTGTGAGCTGCTGCGGCAATGGTCCACCTTCCACCCAGAGTTCGCTTTCTTGCCGCGCAAGTTCAAGATTGCTGTGAACGCCAGCCCCGCTGACCGTGTGGGCGTGAAGCTGCACGACATCGGCATAACGATTACCCATACTGAAGAGGGCGAGCGCCGTTTTGCTGTGTATGCAGGCGGCGGGCAGGGGCGTACGCCGATGATTGCCAAACTCATGCGCGAGGACGTGCGTGAGGAGCATCTGCTCAGCTATTTGGAAGCGATTTTGCGGGTTTATAACCGCTATGGCCGCCGCGATAACAAATACAAAGCGCGCATTAAAATCCTCGTGCATGAAACCGGCGAGGACGCGTTCCGCGATGAGGTTGAAGCCGAATGGCAGAAAATTGAAGGCGGCCCGGTTGATGCGGACATTCGTGAGTTCCTCCGCATCGAGCAATATTTCGCGCCGCCGAAATATGACCCTGAGGCGACCGCAACGGCCATCGAAGCGGCCAAACGTGCCAGCCGCGACGAGCACTTTGCGGCGTGGGTGCGCAACAACGTCTTCGACCACAAGGTCGATGGCTATAAGGCTGTCACCATCTCCTTAAAGCCCCATGACGGCATTGCCGGTGATGCTACGTCCGCGCAGATGGACGCGGTTGCTGACTTTGCTGACAACTTCGGCTTTGGCGAACTTCGCGTCACACACGCGCAGAACCTGGTCCTGCCCGACGTGAAGGAAGGTGATTTGCCGGCGCTGTATGATGCGCTGAAAGTCCACAACTTGGCGGAAGCCAATCAAGGCTTATTGACAGACATGATTGTCTGCCCCGGCCTTGATTATTGTGCGCTGGCCAATGCCCGCTCCATTCCAGTGTCGCAGAAGATTGCCAAACGCTTCAGCGACATGGGCCGGCTGGAAGACATTGGCGAGGTGAAGCTCAAAATCTCAGGCTGCATCAACGCCTGCGGTCACCATCATGCGGGCCATATCGGAATCCTGGGCGTCGACCGGAAGGGCACAGAGAACTACCAAATCTTGCTCGGTGGCTCGGCTGAAGAGGACACATCCTTAGCGCAAATCATCGGCCGCGGCTTTGATGAAGACGGCACGGTCGATGCCATCGAGACCATCATCGACGTCTACAAAGAAGAGCGCGGCGACGGCGAGACGTTCCTAGAGACCTATCGGCGGATCGGCATGAAGCCCTTCAAGGAGGCGGTTTATGGCGCATAACATCGAATTTCGGGCTGTAAGCCCTGCGGATTGGTCCTTGTGTGAGACAATCGACGACGCAGCGGCGGCACCATTCCCAGTGATCGCGGCGGACCAAATTGACGCGTTCTTTGAGCGCAATGATATTGCCGCCCAAGCGCTTGGTGTGCGTTTAGCGCCGGATACAAAAGTCGAAGAGCTCGCTAGCAAGTTGGACCAAATCGCGCTCATTGAAGTCGATTTCCCGGCCTACACCGATGGCCGCGGTTACTCGCAGGCGCGGGTCTTGCGCGAGCATATGGGCTATCAAGGTGAGCTGCGGGCTGTTGGCGATGTTTTGATTGATCAGCTCCGGTTCATGCAGCGCTGCGGCTTTGACGTGGCGGTTCTGGCCGACCATGTGGATCCTGAGGATGCAGACGCAGCCCTCAAGCGCTATGGCGTGTGGTATCAACCCGCGGCGGATGATCATCCTCCCGCCCATAGACTGCGGCGCTTCGTGCCCAATTGGCAGATTTGATATGCCCATCAGCCAAGGCCAAGTCGACGCCTTAAACGACAAGTATAAAAACGCGACGCCGCAGCAGCTGGTGCGCGGTATTTTAACCGAGGACTTTCCTGGGCAAGTCTCGCTGGTGTCCTCCTTTGGCACCGAGTCTGCCGTGCTGCTGCATATGGCCGCTGAGGTGGATAAGAACATCGATGTTGTGTTCATCAACACCGGCAAGCTGTTCGGCGAGACCATCAAATACAAAAACAAGTTGGTGGACCAGCTCGGCCTGAACAATGTGCGGACAACCATGCCTAAGCCCGCGTTGCTTGATCAAAATGATCCAAAAGGCGCGCTGTGGTCTCAAAATGCAGATCGCTGCTGCTACACGCGCAAAGTCGAGCCCATGCAGCGTGCGCTGAAGAACGTGAATATCTGGATTTCTGGCCGCAAAGGCTTCCATGGGGCGGGGCGAGGCGCCTTGCCGCTTTTCGAGCTCGTCGAAGGCCGCATCAAGATCAATCCGCTGGCCAAGTGGACCAAAGAGGACCTCGATGCCTATTTCGAAAGCTACGCACTGCCGCATCATCCGCTGGAGGCGGACGGCTATCTCAGCGTCGGCTGCATGCCGTGCACGACACCTGTGAGTGAAGGTGAAGATATCCGCGCAGGGCGTTGGAGAGGCTCGGAAAAAACCGAGTGCGGTATCCATATGCCCTCAGGTCAGCCAGACCGCCGCTCCATCCTGCCTGCATCGCGCCGCGTCGCCTAAAAGCCGTAGTCCTGAACTCGATTCAGGACCTCTTTCAGTTGCATCAGAGCGATATGGAATGAGGTGCTGAATCA
>JBCCDR010000105.1:0-8048 GCA_039030675.1 Pseudomonadota bacterium
GATAGCTGGGCGGTTTCGCGCCGCTTTCTTCTGGATCATGGATGTAAGGATCGCTGACATCCGTCAGTTCCGGCACCCATTTGCGGATATAATCACCTGCATTGAATTTCTCTGATTGGGTCAGCGGCGCCATGATACGGACGAACATATTGCTGTCGACTCCGGTCCCCGAGGTCCACTGCCAATTGACGCTGTTTGACGCAAAATCGGCATCGAGCAAAGTGTCCCAGAACCATTTTTCGCCTTCGCGCCAATCGCTGAGACAATGCGGTTCATGGCGAAAATGGAGTCAAAATCATTGGCCGTGACGATCAGCGCCCGCTCCGCATGTTGGAGGGGCGAGGCAAAGCCGCCGCAGACCACATCGCCAAGCACATCAAAAATCACGACGTCTGAGTCTTCCAGCAGGTGATGCTCTTTCAGCAGCTTAACGGTTTGGCCCACCACATAGCCGCCGCAGCCGGTGCCTGCCGGCGGGCCGCCCGCTTCAACGCACAGAACGCCATTGTAGCCCTCATAGACGAAGTCGTCTGGGCGCAGCTCTTCAGAGTGAAACGACACCTCTTCAAGCGCGTCAATGACGGTGGGGACCAACCGCTTCGTCAGCGTGAAGGTGGAATCATGCTTGGGGTCGCAGCCAATCTGCAGGACCCGCTTGCCCAGCTTTGAAAAGGCCGCTGACAGGTTTGACGACGTGGTCGATTTGCCAATGCCGCCCTTACCATAAACGGCAAAGACTTTGGCATTGCCAATGTCCATATTGGGGTCGAGATGGACCTGCGTGCTACCTTCCCCATCTTGCCCAGGCAATATGGACCGACGCTTTTTCAGCTCGGCATTTTGGGGGGCGATGGTCATAAGCTCTCAACTCCTTCAAGCTGGTCTTCAAGCGCTTCGCTTGCGTTTTGAAGAGCCTCCAAGGTTTCTGAATCGGGTTGCCAATAGTCGCGGTCGCTGGCCTCCAGGAGCCTGCCGACCATGCGCGCTGACGATGCTGGATTAAGCGCGGCGAGGCGCTCGCGCATGGCGTCATCAAGCACAAAGGTCTCGCTCAGCTCTTGATAGACCCAGGGCTGCACGTCCCCAGTGGTGGCCGACCAGCCAACGGTGTTGGAGATTTGCGCTTCAATCTGGCGCACGCCTTCATAGCCGTGCTCCAGCATCCCTTCATACCATTTCGGATTGAGCGAACGTGTGCGCGTTTCCAGCGAGACTTGCTCGCTTAAGGTCCGCACCTTGCCCTCGCCTTGCGTTTGGTCGGAGATGTAGATGGGGACATCCTCGCCGCCTTTAGCAAGCGAGACCGATTTTGAAATCCCGCCCAGCGTATCGAAATAATGATCGATGGTCGTCACGCCCATTTCGACGGAATCGAGGCTTTGATAGGCCATGTCCACATGGCCTAGAACCGAGTTCAGGAGCGACGTCTCTTTGGTGGTTTTGCCTTTGCGATTAATCGCAAAACTCTTGCGATTGGTATAGGTTGCAGCGATTTCTTCATCATCTGTCCAAGCGCTGGAGCCGATGAGATAATTGACGTTGGCGCCATAAGCGCCATCCCCGTTAGAAAAGACGCGCAGCGCCGCATCTTCAAGGTCGCAGCCATGTTCTTTCGCATAGGCCAGCGCGTGCTTGCGCACGAAATTCTTATCTTCAGGCTCATCGGCTGTTGCGGCCAGGTAGCTTGCTTCTGCCAGCATGGCTGATTGCAGCGGCAGCAGGTCTCTAAAGATGCCAGAAAGGGTCATCACGACATCGATGCGTGGCCGCATCAGCTCATCTAAGGGGATCAACTCAGCGCCGCAGACGCGGTTATAACTATCCAGCCTCGGCCGTGCGCCAAGCAGTGCCAAGGCCTGCGCGATTGGGCCGCCGGCAGATTTCAGGTTATCCGTGCCCCACAGCACCACTGCGATGGTTTCAGGGAGCTCAGTGCTGGTTTCTAAATGGCGGTCCAACACCTTAGCGGCTTGGCGCCTGCCATCGTTCACAGCAAAGGCATTGGGAATGCTGAAGGGGTCAAAGCCGTGAATGTTGCGCCCGGTTGGCAGCAGGTCCGGCGTGCGAATGAGGTCGCCGCTGGGAGACGGCGGCACGAACCGGCCGTCCAGCGCCGTCATCAGGCCGTCCAGCTCCTGGTTGTTGGACAGCTGCGCATTTGCCGCAATCAATTTCTCCAGCAAAACACCTTCTGGGCTGTCATCGCCTGTATTAACCGTAAACGCACCATTGACGATGGCCTGAATAACCTCGGCATTGGGTGTTTCAGCCTCGTCTGCGTTTGCGATTTGTGTGAGCGTGTCAAAACGCTCTTGCGATGACATGGAGCGCCCGGCAACGTGCAGCCCTTGCGGAATGAGGGCATATTCCAGCTCCAGCATCGCAGCCCCTAAGGCATCGATGAACGCGTTGCGGCTTTCTTGAGGCAGGCCATCGGCTAAATCCAATTGCTCTGCTTGCGCGAGGATGAGCTCAAAGACGTTGCTGCGTTCTTTGTCTTCATCCGGCGCCAGGCCGCGATATTGGTCCAGAGATGCTTTGAGTTCGCTCAACCCTTTGTAAAGCCCTGCTTCCGTGACAGGCGGGGTGAGATACGAGACCAGTGTGGCCGCAGAGCGCCGCTTTGCGATCGTGCCTTCTGATGGGTTGTTGGCGGCATAGAGATAGAAGTTTGGCAAGTCGCCAATCAGCCGGTCAGGCCAGCACTCTCCGGTGAGCCCCACCTGCTTGCCAGGCATGAACTCCAGCGCGCCATGGGTGCCAAAATGCAGGACGGCGTCGGCCTGGTAGTCTTCTTTTAGGTAGCGGTAAAAGGCGGAGAAAGCGTGCGTTGGCGCAAAGCCCTTTTCAAAGAGCAGCCGCATCGGGTCGCCCTCATAGCCGAAGCCCGGTTGCACAGCGATAAGAACATTGCCGAAGCTTTTGCCCAGCACAAAAATGTCGGAGCCATTGGTGAACTCACGCCCCGGAGCAGGGCCCCATTGCTCTTCAATCTGCGCTAAATGGGGCTCGCGGCGCACATGGTCGTCGGCAGAGACAAGCGCATGCACATTTGCCAAAGCGCCATACTGCTTGGCATTTCCTTCCAGGACGGCTGCGCGCAGCGCGTTTGCATCTTTCGGCAAAACGCCAACGTCATAGTCTTCACGATGAAGCCGCTTTAAGGTCTCATGGAGCGATTCAAAAACAGATAAAAACGCCGCTGTGCCCAGATTGCCTGCATTGGGCGGGAAATTGAAAATCGTGAGCGCGATTTTGCGGTCGGCAGGCTTGGTTTGACGCAGCCCCACCAGCTTTTCAACGCGGCGCACCAGCGTATCAATCCGCTCATTTTGCGGCTGTAATTTGCGGCTGTCTCCGCTGTGCGCGCGCCCGCCGAACACCAGCGAACCGGTTGCCCCGTCAAGCTCAGGGATGGCAATCATGAGCGTGGTTTCAATAGGCGTGAGCCCAGCCTCTGATGCCTCCCACTGCTCTAAGGATTGAAACTCCGTAACCGCAGCCGACACATACGGCACGTCCAAGCCTTGCAGTGCTTCGCTGGCCGCTTTCGTGTCGCTGTAGGCTGGCCCGCCGACCAGCGAGAAGCCCGTCAGTGAGAGCAAGGCGTCAATTTTTGTACCTGTGTCACCGCCGGACAAATAGGCATCAATGGCCGGGCGCATATCCAGGCCATTGTTGAAGACAGGGACGACGTTTAGGCCGCGCTCTTCTAAGGCGGTGATGACCCCATCATAATGCGCCGTGTCGCCGGATAAAAGGTACGAGCGCAGCAGCAAGAGACCTACTTTGCCCTTGGCATTTTTTTGCGTTGGAAGCTTCTTGATATCGGTCGTCAGCAAGCCCTTTACGCGCGGATGGTAAATCCCGGTCTCGGGATACTCTGCCGGCTCTGTGAAGCTGAGCGGCGCAAGGCCATCCTCGCCAGAGGCATAGCGGCCCACCAGCATGCGCACCATGTTGGCAATGTTGTCATCGCTTGCTGCCAAACGATATTGCAGCGTGAGGAAATAGGCGCGTGCGTCCTGCGCGCTGCCAGGCAGGAAGCGCAAAAGCTTCGGCAAGCGCCGCAGCATCCGCATCTGCCGTTCGCCAGCCGTTTTCCCCGTATCCTTTCCGCTTTTGGCGGAGCCGCGTAGCTTTTTAAGCAGCGCCATAGGGCCGGACTGCTTCCCATCCATCCGGAAGCCGCCCATCACGGTGTTTTTCATCACCTCACCGGAGGACATGCAGCACACCATCGCCGCACAATCGTCGCGGCGGGCTTGCAGGTCAGGGAGGACCGCTTTGACGTGTTCCTCGACGAAAAGCATGGAGGCGATAATGATATCGCCCTTGGCAAGATCATCTTTGCAGGCGGCGAGGCTGGCTTCGTCTTCAGCCCAATCGGTGGCTGCATGTGTGGTCAGCCGCACATGCGGCATGTCTGCGCGCAGGCTGAGGCGTGCCTGCTCGACCGCGCTGGACATGTGGTTGTCGAGCGTGATGAGCACGACATTTGTGGGCTTGCTGTTAGCGGCTGAAATGGGATTTCGCTTCATAAAGCGTCTCCATTGAAATTTCAGCGAGCCCATTGTCTGCGGCAAATTTTTCGGTATTTCGCCGCGCCTTGCCGCGCACGAAAAATGGGATTTTCTTCAGCTCTTGTTCCGCATCAGCAAGCCAGACCACATCATCGGCTTGAACATCCGCTGCCCCGGCTAACTCAGGCTGTGCAGGCTCTTCTGCCGTTTTTTGAGAGCCGGCGGCCGCATGTCCCAAATGTGAGGGGCCTGCCGCATCGTTGAACTCAAAGTCATCCCGGAACATGTTGAGCAGATGCTCGTCCAGCCCCATGGTGAGGGGATGGACCAGCGTGTCAAAGAGAACGTTTGCGCCTTCAAAACCCATTTGCGGCGAATAGCGCGCCGGGTAGTCCTGCACATGCACGGGCGCTGATATCACGGCGCAGGGGATGCCCAGGCGCTTGGCAATATGGCGCTCCATTTGCGTGCCTAAGACGAGCTCGGGCTGCAAAGCTTGGATCTGATCTTCGACTTCCAAATAGTCGTCTGTGATCAGCGCTTCGACATCGTAGAGCTTGGCGGCGTCGCGCACATCGCGCGCAAATTCGCGCGTATATGTCCCCATACCGACGACTTTAAAGCCCATCTCTTTTTCAGCGACGCGGGCCATGGCGATGACGTGCGTTGCATCGCCAAACAGATAGACCCGTTTGCCGGTCAAATAGGTGGAGTCAATGGAGCGCGAATACCAGGGAAGGCGGCTGTCTGCCTTGCTCAGTAAGACGTCTGCATCCAGGCCCGCAATGTCAGCGACTTCGCGGATAAAGTCCTTTGTGGCCCCAACACCAATTGGGACGGTTTTGGTAAAAGGCTGGCGGAAAGTGCGTTTGAGCCACTGCGCTGCGGTGCCAGCGATTTCCGGGTAAAGCACGACGTTAAAGTCTGCATGGCGCAGCGCCAAAATATCGCGGGTTTCGGCATCAAGTGGCGCGACGACATTGACGCAGATGCCCAGGCTCTCCAAGAGCTTGACGATTTCTGTCACGTCATCGCGGTGGCGAAACCCAAGTGCTGTTGGGCCTAAAATATTGCAGGTTGGCGCCGCGTTTTCGCTGCGGTCCTTCTCTTCACCATAAGGCGCAAGGGTCCGGACGATTTGATAAAACGTTTCTGCAGCGCCCCAGTTTTCCTTCTTGGAATAAGACGGGAGCTCAACCGGAATGACGGGGATTTCCAGGCCCAATGTTTTCGACAAACCGCCAGGGTCGTCTTGAATGAGCTCGCCTGTGCAGCTGGCTCCCACGATCATGGCGGCAGGCTGAAATTCTTCATCCGCCTGGCGCGCCGCATCCATAAACAGCTGCGCCGTATCGCCGCCGAGATCACGGGCTTGGAAGGTGGTGTAGGTGACCGGCGGGCGCTTCTTGCGCCGTTCAATCATGGTGAACAGCAGATCGGCATAGGTGTCCCCCTGCGGGGCATGCAGCAGGTAATGCATGTCCGTCATCGCTGTTGCGATGCGCATGGCGCCCACATGGGGCGGACCTTCATATGTCCAGATCGTCAACTGCACCGCTAGACCTCCAGCCGCGTTTTGCGGTTGAGGGGGCGGGCGAATAGCTCAGCCAGATCGCCGGCTTGCTCATAGCCTTGGATGGGTGTGAAGACGAGCTCGATGGACCATTTCGTGGTCATGCCTTCGACTTCAAGTGGATTGGCAAGGCCCAGCCCGCAGACTGTGATATCTGGCCTTGCGGCTCGGCAGCGCGCCAATTGCTTATCCACATCTTGGCCTTCGCTGACGGCCACGTCGCTTGGCAAAGCGTTGAGCTCTGGTGCCATCAGGCGCTTATCCAGATAGGGCGTGCCCACTTCGCTGGCGGTCATGCCAAGCTCTTCCAGCAAGAAGCGCGCAAGCGGGATTTCCAATTGCGAGTCCGGAAAGAAAAATACCGCTTTGCCGGCTAGCTGTTCGTGGTGCAGAGCGACGGCCCTTGAGGCCCGCTCTCTTGGCGCCTTGGTGACGGCGTCAAAGGTGTCTGCGTCTACGCCAAAGGCATCGGCAGCAGCGCGCAGCCAGGCTGTTGTCCCATTTGCGCCAAGCGGGAAGGGCGCTTGCAGCAAGGTTGCGCCGCGGTCTTCTAAGGCTTGCAGCGTTTGCGTCAGGAAGGGCTGGGCGAGTAACATAATCGTATTGCTGCCAACGGATGGCATGTCGTCAGCCAAGCGCGCCGGTAAAAAGCGAACAGGCCCAATGCCAAGCTGGTCAAACAGCCGGGCAAATTGATCTTCGACCACGTCGGCAAGCGCGCCCACAACCAACAGGGATGCGGGGGCGTTGTCTGGTTCAGGAGGCAGGGTTGGGACGAGGGCGGCAAGGCAAGCATCCTCGCCTTGGGTGAAGGTGGTCTCAATGCCGCTGCCCGAGTAGTTGAGGATGCGGACGTCGGGATTGTGTTTCAGCGATAGACGCTGCGCTGCTCGCGACAGATCGAGCTTAATGACTTCCGACGGGCAGGAGCCTACCAAGAAGAGCAGGCGAATGTCTGGGCGGCGCTGCAAGAGCTTGTCGACCACGCTATCAAGCTCATCGTTCATGTCGGCCAGGCCGGCAAGATCGCGCTCTTCCATAATGGCGGTGCCAAAGCGGGGCTCAGCAAAAATCATCACGCCAGCGGCAGACTGCATGAGGTGCGCGCATGTGCGCGAGCCGACGATCAGGAAGAAAGCGTCCTGTATTTTACGGTGGAGCCACATGATGCCTGTGAGGCCACAAAATACTTCATGCTGGCCGCGCTGGCGCAGCACAGGGCGATCATCACAGCGCGCAACCTCGGGCAGGCGGACTTTTTCGCGGACCAATGTCATGCTGCAAGGCCCTCCGCTTTGGAAAGAGGGGCCTGTGCCGGCGCCGCTTGCATTTGATCGCTCTGGCGCCGCGCTGCGCGCAGTTTTAAGAGAAATTGGACCGCATTGATGACATAGGCCGCATAGGCAGCAAGCGCGAGCCATAACAGGCCCTGCGGGCTCAGCAGATTGCCAAAGAGGGCGACGAGATAGGCCGTGTGCAGGGCGATGACGCCCATGCTGAAGACGTCTTCCCAAAAAAAGCTGTCAGCAAATAGGTACTTGCCAAAGACCACTTTCTCCCAAATGGCGCCCGTCACCATGATGGCATACAAAAACAGTGTCTTCACTACGATGGATATGGTCGCGGCCGTGTAACCGTCTCCAGTTCTGAGGGTGTGCAGCACCAAGGCGGCTGAAATTATAAAGACGAGAAACTGCAAAGGCGCGAGAATGCCCTGCACGAGAGTCCATTTCGTCGAATCACGCCGGGCGCGTTGGGCGGGGGTGTACAAAGCCGTTTCAGGCATTGTTTTTGTGGTCTTGTGTCTGTTTGACAGTGCCAAGGAGGGCCTCCGTCCATTCCCAAGGCGAAACAATCATCTGTAAAGCCCAATTGACGGCAAAACTGTAAGGCCGCTGGAGCGGGCCCGCGGGGCCGGCCGCCCGGCGATCCTGACGCTGAAGGTCTCCCCA
>JBCCDR010000106.1:0-7987 GCA_039030675.1 Pseudomonadota bacterium
CTGATCAAACATACTCTCATCTCATCCAATCTACTCCCACCTCCGCTAACCTAGTCCCCATCCTCCAGACCCGAATGTCTTTCAAACGGGGAGCCTCATTGTTTCCCCATGAGATCACGACCCTCTGGAGAGACAAACAACGCAAAACACATCCTCACATTTTCTCATCTCCCCGGCCCCAGTATTCCCCCGGTCCTCCGTTCCCAAAAATTGTTTCCTTATCCCAAAATATGCCACTTTTGGGGGGACGGCGCAACGAGGAAAGAGGGGGAAAAGAAAGAAACAAAGAAAGGGGACAAGGACAAGAGCGAGACAATCGATGATCTCAAGTGGGGTTGGGGTAAGTACATCCCTCGATGATAAGAGAGTCAAAGAGTGAGTCTCGTCTCAAGCAAAGCCTCTCTCTCTCTCTCTCTCTCTCTCTCTCTCCTTTCACCGATGTGATCATCCACCGCCCCCCCGGTGGCAAGCGGCTGAGCGCGGATACAACACACATACATACACGCGCGCAGAGCCACGCACGTTCAGTGTGCACCAATGTGGCATTGGCTTTGGATGATGGATTGACTTGGGAAAGGACGGGGATGAACACGCGAGGCTCTCTTGTGTGAAGATACCCGCAGCACCGCCAAATTGCTGCGCCATTATGGCATGGATGCGGCGCTGGCGCGCTATGATGACCATGCCAGCGAAAGCCACCGCCAGAGCATTTTAGAGCGCCTTGGCAGCGAGGCGATTGGCCTGGTGAGCGATGCAGGCACGCCGCTCATCAATGACCCGGGCTTTAAACTGGCGCGCGATGCGGCGGCGGCCGGGCATGCGGTCCATGCCCTGCCCGGGCCTTGCGCGCCCATTTTAGCGCTCACGCTCTCCGGCCTGCCAACGGATACGTTCACCTTTGCCGGATACCTGCCAAATAAGGCCGCAGCCCGGGCAAAGGCCTGCGCGACATTGGCGAAGATACCCCACACACTGGTGGTGTTTGAAAGCGTGCACCGCATTGCGGCCAGCCTCACAGACCTCGCAAGCGCCATGGGGGATCGGGATGCAGCACTGTGCCGGGAAATGACAAAGCTGTATGAGGAAGTCGACCGCGCGCCGTTGCCAGAGCTGGCCGCGCGCTGGGCCGATAAATCCGCCAAGGGCGAATTCGTGATCGTCATCGGCCCAGGAGAGGCACCGCAGCAAAGCGACGAGGGCAATATGGATGATAAATTGCGCAGCGCCATGGCGGCCGGCCTGAGCATGAAAGACGCTGTCAGCACTGTGGCAGAGCAAACCGGCACACCGCGCAAACAGGTCTATCAGCGTGCTCTTGCTTTGCGCGATGGCGGATAAACAGCGCCAAGATCGGGAAGCCAAAGGCCGCAAAGCCGAGCGTCTGGCTGCGTGGTGGCTGCGCTTCAAGGGCTACCGGATTTTAGCCATGCGGGAGAAAACGCCGGTGGGTGAAATCGACATCATTGCCAGGCGCGGCGACATGCTGGTGTTTGTTGAAGTCAAAGCGCGCAAAACGCTCGCCAGCGCGCTGGAAGCCATCACGCCCCATCAGCGCCAGCGCATCATCCGGGCAGCCCAGTATTACATCGCGCAACACCCCAACCTGGCAAACCTCAATCTGCGCGTTGATGCGCTGTGCCTTGTGCCGAGGCGCTGGCCGGTCCATATGCACAACATCTGCCCCGCTTAGGGCCACACCGCTGACCGAAAGACGCCTTCATGAGCCTGAAAATTGCCATCCAGATGGACCCGATTGAGAGTATCGACATCGCAGGGGATTCGACCTTTGCCATGGCTTTAGAAGCGCAAAGCCGTGGCCACGCGCTCTATCACTATCTGCCTGACAATCTGAGCCTGCAGGACGGCATCGTCAGCGCCAAAGCCAGCGCTTTGACGGTGCGCGACACCAAGGGTGACCACTTCACGCTCAGCCCGGCTGAACGCATGGCCCTGAGCGATATGGATGTGGTGCTGATGCGCCAGGACCCGCCTTTTGATATGGCCTATATCTCCGTCACGCATATGCTCGAGCATGTGATGGACGACGTCCTGGTGGTCAACAACCCCACGGCGGTTCGCAATGCGCCCGAGAAGCTGCTCGTCACCCACTTCAGTGACCTCATGCCGCCAACGCTGATCACTCGCGATGCAGAGGCCGTGCACGCCTTTCGCGCAGAGCACAAAGACATCATCGTCAAACCGCTGCACGGCAATGGCGGCGCGGGCGTGTTCCGCATTGGCGAGGGGGATGAGAATCTCAACTCACTGCTGGAACTCTTCAACGGCTTGAACCGCGAGCCCTTTGTGGTGCAGCGCTATCTGCCTGATGTGCGCGCGGGCGATAAACGCATCATCCTCATCAACGGCCAACCCGCCGGAGCGGTCAACCGCGTGCCGGCGGAAGGCGAAGCACGCTCTAACCTGCATGTGGGCGGCAAGGCCGTTGCCACGGAACTGACCGAGCGCGAAGAGTATATCTGCGGGGCGATTGGACCGTTTTTGAAGGAGAACGGCCTCATCTTCGTGGGCATTGACGTGATTGGCGATGTGCTGACCGAAATCAATGTGACCTCGCCAACGGGGCTGCGCGAGATTAAAAATCTCGGCGGGCCGGACCTTTCCATCGACATCCTCGATGCGGTCGAAGACGCCGTTGCGGCAGGATAAATCATGTCGCTTTCGCAACGGTCTGCGTAAAGTTGACACTGCACGCTGCGCGGTTTTGCGCTATATAGAAGACCTTAAGAGTTTGACTGGCAGTTTGAGTTGCTATGCGTTTTTTGCCCCTTCTCTCTTTGGCCATTGGCTGCTTGGCTCTCACTGGCGCTGCGCCAGCTGAAGACCCTTTGGTACGCGGTGAGGAAATCGCCCGCGAGGCCGAGCGCCGCGATAAAGGTTTCATTGATTCCATCGCCAGCGTTGAAATGATTTTGACTGACAAATCCGGCGGGGAAGCCAGCCGGTATTTGACCATCAAAACCTTTGAACGCAGCAACACCGCAGACGGCCACAAGAGCCTGGTCATCTTCCATGAACCACTTGACGTGAAAGGCACCACGCTGCTCACGCACGGCGAGATTTTAGAAGCTGACCAGCAATGGCTGTATCTGCCAGCGCTCAAACGCGTGAAACGGGTTCCCTCCTCAAACAAAGCCGGGCCCTTCATGGCGTCAGAGTTTTCCTATGAAGACATGCTGCCGCCGGAAGTCGAGCGCTATACGCACCGCCTGCTTGGCGAGGTACGCTGCGGGGATCTGCGCTGCTTTAAAATCGAGCGCACACCCAAAGACAAAGACTCAGGCTATGCCAAGCAGATCGCCTTCCTCGATGCCGAGCATTACCGCCTGCAGCGGGTCGAGTATTTTGACCGGAAAGACACCCACTTTAAGACGCTGTATTTCAGCGACTATGCGCAATATGACGACAAGCATTGGCGCGCAGCCAATATGACCATGGTCAACCACCGCTCGGGCAAGACCACCTTCCTGATTTGGAGCGCTTTTGCGTTCAAAAATGGCTTTACCAGCGCGGACTTCTCGCGCGTCGCCATGCGCCAGTAAGGCCGTTTTAAACCAGGGCCCGACTCGGCGTTATCACGGGCTTTTGAAGGGCCTGAACATTGATTCGCGGCGCCTAATCCGTTAACTCTTTCGCAGTTGATGTTGATTTCCGCTTAATTTTAAGAATCTGTTTAGCTGCCGGAAAGGCGGGGTCCTGCAATCATGACGTCGCCTACCACACAGACATCAAAGGGTCCGGCGTGACGCGCACTTTTTGTGCATTCAGTGCTATTGATGCGCTGCAAACTGCTTATCGGCTTGCCGCTGGCCATGCCTTGCGCTTCACAATAGCCGGCGTCTTCACGTTCACCAGTTCAGCGGCGATTGCAGCCCTGCCGACCATTGAGCGGCTGCGCGCGGGCAATCACGAGGAATACGTCCGGCTGGTCATCGAGATGTCTGAAACCTCCACGCCGGATATTGTGCGCCATGTGGACGGCTTTGCGATCTTCTTCGACGGTGTCGATGCACCAGGCGAAACGCTGCTTGCGTCAGCAGGGCCTTTGGTTGCACGTGTCGAGCGCTCCATGGCGACACTGACGGCGGTGTATGTGGAAGGCGTGACCGGCGCGCAGCCCAAACGCTATTTCACCCTGCCAGCGCGCCAAGGCGATGGCATCCGCATGGTGCTGGATTTTGAGCCGCGGCCCTATGGCGATTTCGTCGAGCCAAGCAGCGTTGCCGCGCAGCTGGGCGGCAACGGCCGGCGCGTGCCGCGCATGCGCAAAATTGAATGGTCCGTCTCCCAGCGCCGCAGCGACCGCGGCGCCAAGCGCGATATGCTGGCTGAGCTGGGTGAAGACGTCATGGCCGGCGCGCCGCAAGCGCCTTTGCGCCGGGAGAAACGCCCACCGCCGCCCGTGCGCGCCATTCTGCCGGACTTTAAAGGCCGCGAGCGTAAGCTCAATCAGGTGGCTTTTTACGGCTATGTGGAAGCTGAAGGCCGGCCCTATTTGCAAGAGTCCATCGATGGCGACCGGCCGCGCGTGACCGGCTCCATTGCCGCCCAGCCGACCCTGGAATGGCAAGTGACAGAAGGCCATGCGTTCAAGATCACCGGCTTTGGCCGGGTCGACGCCGCAGACAGCCGCCGCACCCATGCAGAAGTGCGCGAAGCCAAATACACCGGCCAATTCGGCAATGTGCAATTCACCGCCGGGTTTGACACCCTGTTTTGGGGCACAACAGAGTCCTTCCACCTGGTCGACATCATCAACCAAATCGACGGCGTGGAAGACATTGATGATGAAGACAAGCGCGGCGAGCTGATGGTGGCCGGCAGTCTGGTGACCAAGCTGGGCACCTTCTCCGCCTATGCCATGCCGCTGGCCCGCCAGCGCACCTTCCCTGGCGCGGATGGCCGGCCGAACGGCCCGCTGCTGGTGGACATGGACCAAGCGCTCTATGACGGCAGTGACGACCCGTGGCATTTCAGCTTTGCCGGCCGCTATTTCGGCAGCTTCGACATGGTCGACTTGGGCCTGAGCTATTTCAACGGCATCGCCCGCGACCCGCGCCTGACGCTTGGCTTTGACGATGACAACCCCGCACAGGCAGTGCTCATTCCCAACTATGACCAGATCGAGCAAGTGGGCATCGACGCGCAAATCACCGCAGGGCCGCTGCTGTTAAAAGGCGAGGCCATCCATCAGTGGAGCGATTTTGGCGATTACACCGCCTTCATTGCAGGCTTTGAATACACGCTCTTTAATTCCATTGGCGGCGCTGACATCGGCCTGCTCAGCGAGTTCCTCTATGACGACCGCGGCGAAGGCGCGCCGCTCCCCTTTGAGGAAGATGTGTTTGTCGGCGTGCGCGCTGGCTTCAATGACACGCGCAACACGGAAGTCTTAGCCGGCGCCATCATCGACTTAGACGGGGATGGCACCTTCATCAACGTCGAGGCCTCCACCCGTCTCGGCGAGAAATGGCGCATCTCGCTGGATGCGCGCATTTTAACCCAGTCTAACCAGCCCTCGGCCTTCCAAGCGTTTCAGGATGATGATTTCGTCCAATTGCGAGTCCAGCGCTACTTTTAATAGACATCACAGCGCCCCACGCTAACCTAGAGTTGTTCTAGGGCATAGGGGGTAGGACAGCACTGTGGTTGCGCAGCTGAGAACCATGGCCTTTGTAGGCATTGAGGCGCGGCCGGTGGATGTGCAGGTGCATGTGGCCAGTGGCATGCCCGCTTTCACCATCGTTGGCCTGGCGGACAAAGCCGTCGCGGAAAGCAAGGAGCGTGTCCGCGCAGCACTGGGCGCTTTGGGGCTGGCCCTGCCGCCCAAACGCATCACCGTCAACTTGGCGCCCGCGGATTTACCCAAGGAAGGCAGCCATTTTGACCTGCCCATTGCGCTGGGCCTGCTGCTAGCGCTGGATGTGCTGAGCGCGGAAGATATGGCCGGCTATGTGGCGCTTGGCGAATTGGGGCTGGATGGCGCCATCCGCCCGGTACCAGGCGTGCTGCCCGCTGCCGTGGCAGCCAATAGCGAAGACAAGGGCCTGATTTGCCCAGCGGACCAAGGCCCAGAGGCGGCCTGGGCTGGCGAGATGTCGGTGTTGGCGCCCGGCCATATCATGGCACTGCTCAACCATTTCAAAGGCCGGCAGATCTTAACCCAGCCGGAGCCCTTGCTCGCCCCGCGCGGGGAGGGCCATACCGATTTAAAGGAGATCAAAGGGCAGGACGGCGCCAAACGCACCTTAGAAATCGCAGCCGCAGGCGGGCACACCCTGCTGATGTGCGGGCCGCCGGGGGCCGGCAAGTCGCTGCTTGCGTCCGCGCTTCCCGGCATCCTGCCAGATTTAACGCCAAGCGAAGCCTTGCAAGTCTCCATGGTGGCCTCCATTGCCGGAGAGCTGACCGGCGGCGCCATCAGCCAAGCCCGGCCTTTCCGCGCACCCCATCACAGCGCGTCTATGGCAGCGCTTACCGGCGGCGGCTTTAAAGTGCGGCCGGGAGAGGTCTCGCTGGCTCATTGCGGAGTCTTGTTTCTCGATGAGTTGCCGGAGTTTCAGCGTAATAGCCTCGATTCGCTGCGCCAACCGCTGGAGACCGGCCAGGTCAGCGTCGCCCGCGCCAATGCCCATGTGACCTTCCCCGCCCGCTTCCAGCTCATCGCCGCCATGAACCCCTGCCGCTGCGGCCATCTGGCAGACCCGGAGATGGCCTGCACCAAAGCGCCTAAATGCGCGCTGGATTACCAATCCAAGATTTCCGGCCCCATGCTCGACCGCATCGATTTGCACGTGGACGTGCCGCCCGTCTCCGCCGCAGACCTCACCCTGCCACCGTCCAGCGAAGGCAGCGCTGAAGTGGCCGCCCGCGTGCGCGCCGCGCGGGACATTCAAAGCGCGCGCTATGAAGGACATGGCATCACCACCAATGCGCAGGCTGATGGCAAAGTGCTGGAAGAAGCAGCCGCGCTTGACGACGACAGCCGCACGCTGATGGAGAACGCCATTGGCCAGCTGAAACTCACAGCGCGCGGCTACCACCGCGTTTTGCGCGTAGCGCGCACCCTGGCGGACCTGGCGGGCGATGAAAAAATCACCCGCACGCACCTTGCTGAAGCTTTAGGCTATCGCCGCATCCGTCCTGTGGCATAAAGAGCCATATGCCGCTCACCTTCCTCAGGCCTTATCTCAGGCCCGCCCCCCTTGCCGTCTTCTTCCTAGGCGTTTCCTCTGGCTTTCCGCTGGCGTTGGTGCTGGCGACGCTCACCTATTGGCTCTCTAAGGAAGGCATCGACAAGAGCACCGTCGGGCTGTTCGCCCTGGCGACTCTGCCCTATGCGATCAAATTCCTCTGGTCACCGTTTATTGATGCCGGGCGCCTGCCGGTGATCAGCACCCTTGGCCATCGCCGCAGCTGGCTATGGCTCATCCAGCTAGCCCTGGTGGGAGCGCTGTTCGGCCTTGGGTTCTCAGAGCCTTCCGTCCATATCGAGCGCACAGCCATCTGGGTGCTGGTGGTCGCCTTTTTAAGCGCCAGCCAAGACATTGTCATCGATGCTTACCGTATTGAAATCTTAAGCGATGAGGAGCTGGCCTATGGCTCAGCCACCATCAATTTCGGTTACCGCACGGGCCTGTTACTCAGCGGGGCAGGCACGATTTTGCTGTCCACCAAAGTGGGCTGGCCGGCCGCCTATACGCTCACAGGGCTTTTGGTGCTGCCGGCCGCCATCACAGCCATGCTCATGGGTGAACCTGACCGCCCGCGTCCGGAGCCAAGCGGCCTGCAACGCGCAGTGCTAGAGCCGTTCAAAGCGTTTCTGCGTATTGAAGGCGCCATCCTCATCTTAGTGTTTGTAGCCATCTATAAAGTCGGCGACGCGCTTGCCAACACCATGATCTCTCCCCTCGTCGTCGAGCTGGGCTTTAGCGATGAGGACGTGGTGTTCGCCAACAAGGTCGTCGGC
>JBCCDR010000107.1:0-7949 GCA_039030675.1 Pseudomonadota bacterium
GAGGGCTCGGGGCAGCGGGCCTCTTTCGCCGCCCCCCACCCACTGGGGGATCTGCGGGGCGAAGAGAGAGGAGAGGCCGTAATGGCGCAAACAGATCATCGCAGCGTGTATGAGACTGTGACCAATCAGATCATTGGGCAGTTAGAGGACGGGGCTTTGCCCTGGGTTCAACCTTGGGGCGTTCCAGACGGGGCGACACCGCTAGGCCTGCCAACCAATGGGGCAACGCGCAACACCTATTCCGGTATCAACATCTTGATCCTGTGGGGCGCAGCCTTTCAGCAGACGCGCACGACGCAAACCTGGCTGACCTTCAAACAAGCGCTCAGCCTTGGTGGCTGTGTCCGCAAGGGCGCGCAAGGGACAAAAGTTGTTTATGCAGATCGCTTCATTTCCAAGGCCGAGCAAGAGCGCGCCAGCCAAAAGGACGAAGACCCGCAGGCCATCGCCTTTTTAAAGCGCTACACTGTATTTAACGCCGATCAGTGCGACGGCCTGCCGGAAGAGCTGTTTCAAACGGCAGAGCCCTTGCCGCCGTGCGAGGTGCATCAAGACGCGCAGTCCGTGATCAGTGCCACAGGCGCAGATCTGCGCATTGGGGGCCATAAAGCGTTCTATGTGCCGTCAGAGGATTACATCCAAGTTCCGCCGCAGCCCAGCTTTCACGCGCAAATCAACTATTACCGCACCTGCTTTCATGAGCTTGGCCATTGGACTGGCCATCACAGCAGGCTGAACCGCAACTTTAAAGGCCGCAACGGCTCGCAGCCATACGCCCGCGAAGAGCTTGTGGCAGAACTGGCCAGTGCTTTTGTTTGCGCGGCGCTTAAGATCAAACCCACGGTGCGCCATGCTGACTATATCGCGACTTGGTTAGAGCTCCTGCATTCGGATGACCGCGCGATCTTTCACGCTGCAAGCCAAGCCTCAAAAGCCGCTGACCTGATCCTTGTAGATCATCGCGCCAAAGCAGCTTCGCTGGCGGCCTAACACAGCGCGCCGCGCCAGTGTATGAGCGCGCCAACCCCACAATCATCAGAAAGAACCTTCGAATGAACCTCCAGTACATCCCAATGGATCACCTCAAAGTCTGCCCACTCAACATGCTCCATTGACGGCGTAAGCCGAGAGTGGATGATCTCGTACCCTCTATCCGCCAGCGCGGCATTCTGCAGCCGTTGCTGGTCAAGCCCAGGAGCAAAGCAAACCACTATGAAATCTACGCCGGACGGCGGCGTTTTTTTGCCATGTAAGAGACCGCTAAAGCAGAAGACACTGTGCCCACGCTGCCATGCTGGCAGACGTGGGCGGGCAGGCGCATTGAGCGAGACATCCAGAAAGGCCGCACAGTTGGCACAGCCGTGACATCAGCCAGCGCCGATGACCAAATCGGTCCAGCAAAACATGACGAAGAGGATGCTCAGACCCGGCCTTTGCTGGTCTGGGCAGAACACGTGTTTACGAAAGTGAACGGGCAGGGTTCTCCGCAAGCCAACCTAGGGACATGTCCTCATCCAAGCGTAGGTGAAGCCATTCGTCTCTCTGCTGACTGTCCCTCTGTGGTCCATCCCCTGCTGTTGCTTTTGGTCCTATGGCAAACCCCAGGGCCTTAAAACCCCTGCCAGCGCCCTTATGTCCCCGCCTGACGGCTCCTCGCGCAAGGCACTGCGTGCCTGACACTGGGTGTCAACATAAGGGCGCTTTTAGGGGTGCTCCACATGCGTTGCGCCCTTTGCAGGTTTAAAGCCCTGCGGCCCGCCATGGTCGTCCCAGCGTCAGCAGGGGATGGTCCTCAGCTGGCACACAACAGGAGATTTAAAAATGGCACAAGCCCTTGGATATGTAACACAGTCAGACAACGGGAGCTTTGAAGGCACCCTGGCAACACTGAGCTTAAAGAAACGCATTCGCATCCTGCCCAACACGACGAAAGAAACACCGGCTCAGCCAGACTTTCGCATCTTTACTGAGGACCGTGTTGAAATCGGCGGCGGATGGAACCGTGTCGGCAAAGCCAGCGGCAACCACTATGTCTCGCTCACCTTCGCAGCACCGGAGTTTGGTCCCACGAAAGTCTACGCCAACCTAGGCCGCGCTGCAGGCCAGGACGATGAAGACGTCATGGCGATCCTCTGGAACCCGCGTGACTAGTACAAGCCATTGGCCCTGCGCTTCGGCGCAGGGCTTTCTCTTTAAAGCAAACACCTTGAAAATTGCTATTGCTTGGATGACGCCTTGAGCGACTGAAGCGCCTCTTCTGTTTTGCGCGTGCAAAACTTTAGATCAGACAGCAAGCGTTCCAAGTCTGCCACATCGTCAGCGTCGGGAGCCTCAGTGACAAGGGCGAGTGTGTCATCAACAAAGTCGCATATGGATCGCGGGCGCAGCGGGCCGTGTGCGCTACAGGCGTCTTGAAAAGGGTGCTGTGCCTCCAGATTCGAGCAATCAAAGGCGATATGGCCTGTACTGGTCATGTACAGGTCTAACTCATCGACTGCGATGCAAGGGGACGTCATTAATACCAAACTCTCTGGCAATTCTGTGGTTGTTGTTCTGCAAATTGCGCTGGGCGTAGAATATCCCTGGACGGTTATGGATGTGTTTAAGGATAGGCTTAATGCGGAACAGTCGGTGCACTTGCTATGTATACGAGACCGACGGACTGCCACTTTTAGGACATAAGAACCTATCGGCCTTGTTGTAAAATACGACCATGGCGACTGACTAAACTTGCTTTTACGTGTTTCCTGGATCGGGGAATACACAACCTTAGGTTCATAAAATGTCAATCATGTGCGTCTAGAGCGCGTCACTCTTGTTTGGAGTGCAGGCTATGGCACGGACATATTTTGAGACCAATGGGCCTTCCAATAGTGTTGCTCATTCAGACGTGCTGCACACGCCTTTGGCGGGATGGGCTTGGGCGTTTTTACGGCGCAATGCTGACTATCGCCGGGACTATCTGCAGTGGCTATCGGGCGATAAAAAGCCCAAAAATATAGCCGAACGTTGGGGGCTATTGGCATTCGCAGACCCGGAGTTGGATGCCATAGCGTCCAATGTGTTTTGGTCACCACACCTTCTGCTGGGCGCGCTTCGGGTGAGCTTTGAGCCGCTCAAGCCGCCGCGTTTTAGTAAAGCAGATACCGGCAGTCGGATCGTCTTATCGCGGCTCAATTGCCATATGCGCACCTTAGAAACCGAGAATGGCAGTCACCATATCCGCCTAGGCGGGGATACATTCTGGATACAACTCTACTGCCCATCGCCGCCTGCTCAAGTTGATCAAGCCCAGTTGGTGGTCAGCCTCGCTGATTTTACCAATGGCCACAGGGTGCTTGATACAGCCGCGCATTTATTCGCATTGCACCGCGCGAGAGGACGATCACTGCCTGTGCAAAGCCGAGCTAAGCAGGCTCTTCGGCTCTCTCGTATGCTGCGCGTCCATTATATCTGCAGCGCAGGTGGCACCTACCGTGATGCTGCTGTTGCCCTTTATGGCGCAGAGAAAGTCGTTGCAGAATGGGGTGCATCTGGTAGGTGTTCGCGCGATCAGATACGCCGCCTGTTTCGGCGCAGTGCCTACTATATCGGCGGCGGCTACCGTGATCTCCTCCAAAAGAAAAGCGTTTAGCGCGCCATAATAAAGCCTCCTGGCGAATTCCCACTTTTGCATTTTCGCCACTTCCTAAAGCGCGTCTGCCTATGCCGAGATGGCTCCATCAGCGGCCAGTATTTGCTGCTGAATGTTGCGTAAAGAGATGGAGAAGCTATATGGCACATGCGTCAGACCCAAAGTCCAAAAGCCCTTTTTTAACCGCGATAGAAGCCGCTTCGTATCTTCGATTGGAAGTGCGCACACTGAACAACATGCGCTGGCGGCAAGAAGGTCCGAGTTGGCGCAAACATGGCGGACGCGTCGTTTATCATATCAATGAACTGCAATATTGGTCTCGTCGGCGCGATTCCAATCCAGACAATCGTCCCAAACGCGGTGAGCGCGGGACCCATGGAGAGTGATGCTCAAGACGCGCCGTTAACCGCTGTTTTGATCTCTTACCGGAAGAACCGGCGTAACCACCGCATCCTGTTTGGGTCGCCCAAACTGACGATCCGGCGGGGCTGGCACCGGTCTATGGCTGCCTTTGCGGCGGATCAGATCTTCGGGTATGAGCGGTGGGAGGCCAACAGGTTTGGCACGCAAAGCTGGCACGTTTATGTGTGCCAGGCATCCAAGAGGAACGCCATTGTGCGCATTCCCGGCATTCAGCCTGGCGCGCATCTTCTTCTCCAGACGAGCGGACAGCGCCGTGTGCAGCGGGTCTTTGGCGTTCTTGATCAACTCCAAACTTTGGCCGTTGAGGTAGAATATATGCCCGCTCAACACTGGCGAGAGATCCATAATTGGATAGAGACCGGCATACAAAAAGAGGCCCTGTTGGACCTCATTCGAAGGCCAGTCTAGTGCCAAACAATGTGGTTATGACGGCGTGTTTGGCCTTGGTTTGTGGAGTAACAGTGTTGCAAATCCTGCGCCCTCCAAAACCACTGCTTCTCTATAATCCAAGCAATAGTGCGCCCATTGGATGGTATCGATTGGAGCCAGTTGATATCTTAAAGCGCGGTGATAGGGTGGCAGCATTTGCGCCAGAGGGAGCAACAAAGCTGGCAGACGCGCGCGGCTATGTGCCGTCTCATGTACCCCTTATCAAAACCGTTTGGGCTATTCCTGGTGAGACTGTGTGCCGGTTTGATGGCTTGGTACAAGTGCATGGACGCCCTGATTTAAAGACCGATATGCATGACCGTATGGGCCGCTCAATGCCAGAGTGGAAGGGCTGCGTGACCCTTAAAACTAATGAGGTCTTCCTTGTCTCTAAGGATGTGCAGACGTCTTGGGATAGTCGCTACTTCGGTCCTGTTTCAACTGGAAACATTCTTGGCCGTGTGCGTTTCCTGGGCCCGCGCAGCGGCGACCAGGGCGGGGCAAGGGGGCATAGCGAAGCGGCGGGCTTGCAGGGCAAGATTAAAGAGGGGCGTGCCCCTCTGGGTCTAACCCCTTGTCTGCACATCTCTTTTAGGGGTGCGCCCTTGGAGACCGGGGGCACTCCCAATGTCTGTAAATATGGCGCAAACGCAGCGCAAAGAGGGAGCACCCCTCACTCGCAACGTCCCGCATTGTCACGGGAACCATAATGGCTAAGACACCATCAGGGCACGAGTTTGAAGTAAGCCTTGGCCGGATACGCAGTGATCCGGGGGACCGGCGGCTGCGCGGTTTTTTGAAGAAAGTCGCCTATGGTGCAAAACGTGCTGCGCGGCGTTCACGCGGTTTGTCTTCAAGCGTTGCCAGGGCGCAGTTCCAGCGGCGCGTCATTGTGAAGATTACGTCGGTGAAAATGACGGCACGCGGTGCAGGCGCCCAGGCGCTTCATCTAGACTATTTGGAACGCAGCGGAGCCGGGGCAGATGGTTCGGCGCCTGAGCTCTATACTGACGATCACGCAGAGTTTGACAAAGAGGCGTTCTTGGCAGCCGGGCAAGAGGATCGGCACCAGTTTCGTATGATCCTCTCGCCCGAAGATGCTGGTGAGTTGGCTGATCTCAGCGCTTTCACGCGCGACCTTGTGAAAGAGATGGAAAGGGACCTCGGCACCAAACTTGTTTGGGGCGCTGCCAATCATTTTGATACCGATCAGCCGCACACGCATGTGGTGATCCGAGGCAGGCGCGATGATGGCACAGATTTGGTGATGCCGCGCCGCTACATCACCCAGGGCATTCGAGAGCGCGCACAGGACCTTGTGGCGTTGGAACTCGGGCCAGTGACGGAGCTTGCAGGCCGGGTACGTTTGGCCAAGATGGTGGCTCAAGAACGATGGACACAGCTCGACACAGAGATCGAGAAACGCACGAATGGCGGCTTGGTTGATCTGTGTGAAGGCAGCGAGCCAAATCAAAAATGGCGGCAGCGCCTTTATTCCCAGCGCTTGAAGCGGCTCAGTGATCTCAATCTGGCTGTTCCACAAGGTCGCAGGCAATGGCGTGTTCAGCCAGATATCAAACCGACGTTGCGCCGTATGGGCGAGCGCGGGGATGTTATCAAGGCGCTGAACCAATCGCTGCGGAGGGTGGGGCGCACCGCGCCGCCTACAGCGTCGATGATCTTTGACTCAACCTCAGCCAGTGCGCGCCCTGTCACGGGCAAGATTATCGCCAAAGGGGTTGCCGATGACATCAATGACTGCGCGTATCTGGTTGTAGAGTCCCTAAAAGGTCAGCCAACCTATGTGGGCATCGGTGGTGCGGACCAGTTGGAGGACTATGAGGCAGGGCAGGTTGTCACGGTATCGCCTGCGAATTCTGGACCCAGGCCTTCAGACCATGTGATCGCCAAAATCGCAGCACGCAATCAAGGCCGCTATAGCACTCAACTCCACATGAAAGCAGACGCGCGGGCACAGCCTGCGTATATTGAAGCGCATGTACGCCGTCTTGAAGCGTTACGCCGGGCTCGTCATGTCACGCGGCACCAAGATGGGTCTTGGCATGTTCCTAAAGACTATTTGGACCGCGCAGCCGCGTTTGAAACAGCGCAGGCGGTGGGAAGGCCAGCGGTGATCTCGCGGCAGTCGCATCTAACAGTGTCGCAAATGGAAACCGCGATCGGGTCAACCTGGTTGGATAGCGATCTGCGCGACAGAAAAATTCAAACTGAGACACGCGGGTTCGGCACCGAGCTAGAGCAGGCGAGAACGCGTCGCCGCGCGTTTCTTGTGCAGCAGGGCTTCATCGCGTCCGTGGAAAGCAAGGTGACGGACAAAACCCTCGTAGCTCTCAAAGAGCAAGACTTGGCACAAGCAGCGCGCCAGCTGTCATCAAAGCTTGGGAAGTCTTATGCGCCTGCAATCGATGGAGATCGGGTCGACGGCAAGTATCATTCCTCCATTGACCGGCCGAGCGGTAAGTTTGCCATCGTAGAGCACGGGCAAAGCTTCGTTTTGGTGCCCTGGCGAGAGGTGTTGGAGCGCAATCGCGGAAAAGGTGTGTCTGGGATCATGCGCAAGGAAGGTATTACTTGGCAGATATCAAAAGGGCGCAGTCTTTGATGGTGGCTAAGGTCAAGTATGGGCGGAAAGCTGACTTTCGCTGCGGGTGCGAAGGCACTGGAGGCGATGAATGGAAGCGGACTTTCAAATTAGGCGGCTGTTGCCTGTCGTGAGTGGGCGTCACTTGCTCACCTAATTTTGCGCTTTTATATGTTAACGCAATCAGGTTTCGGTTTGCTTTGGGCCGGAATCAATGACGCGACTAGCTTGGTAAAGCTGTTTGATGCAATTTTCAGTGCCATAGCGAACCTTATTCACCCAAGAGAGCTTCCTTTTGTCTACCGGCCCTGCGGGCTGGCATTGCTTTACGCCGTGAATTGATCCTCATTCACAGCAAAGAGTTCTTCACCACCAGCTAAGACCGGTCCCAAAAGAGCAGGGCCTTGCGGAAGGATTTGAGCCGCATAAAAGCGAGCTGTGTTCAGCTTTGTTTCAAGATACGGTTTGTTACCCTCGCCTTTGGCAAGCATGGTTTTTGCAGCATGCGCTTGCTGAGCCAGAAGATATCCGCCGAGAATGATCCCGAACATGCGCATGAACTGGCTTGCCCCAGCAGCCGTGTCTAGCGAATAGTCTTCATTGTCGAAGAGCGTTTGGGCGGCGGTTTGTAACGCGTCGACGGCTTGTGCAAGTGGGTCTTGCAGCATTGGCAGGCTACCATCTGATTTGATCGCGCTGACAAAGGCGCGCATCTGCGCAAAGAGGGCTTTCCAGTGCTTGCCGCCGTCCATCTTGAGCTTCCGACCCACGAGGTCTAAGGCCTGGATGCCGTTTGTCCCTTCATAAATCGTTGCAATACGGCTGTCGCGTAGGTGCTGCGCAGCGCCCGTCTCTTCGACA
>JBCCDR010000108.1:0-7932 GCA_039030675.1 Pseudomonadota bacterium
CAGGGAGAGGGTTCTCCACGATACATAACAAATGTCCTGAGCTACATTTTTCTGTATCAGTATGTGGGAGCTTATCCGACCGGCATTACCGCCCAGGAGATGGGCAACTGGATCAATCAGAAAGGTCCTGCGCCAAGTATTTTTAGCGCCCGAAATGTTTCACAGGCGCGGGTTTGCGCTGCAGAAACTTTTAAAGATGCTGCTCAATTTTTGTATGATCAAAATGAGACTCTGTTTCAAAAAATGTCCTTAAAGAAGCAGTTCGGGCAGGAGTACTGCACAAACCCGCGCAAAGGAAGCATGCGCGATGGCCCAATGACTATGGGACGAAATCGACTTTATCTCGCCTGTATCGCCAACGACGCTTACCGGATTGCTTTTATGGCTTGCCTAGCAGATGAAGAGATTGGTTTCCCGCGCGAAATCACAGAAAGTATCGTCTGGAGATACCAAAAATAGCGGCAATCGTCGGCGGTCTTTGCCGTCAAAAAAGGCGCTGACCCAGTTCTGTGATTAGCGCCTCTTATGACCCATTCGCTTTAGCCAGTCGCTTAGACGATTTCCCAGCCGTTGGGCGTCTGGCAGGCTTTGATTTTCTTGGTTTTTGACGTGCCATCTTCGGTCGTGACGGTTTGCTCGATGGTCTTGCACGTCTGTTTGGCTTTGGTTTTGACTTCAGCCACTTCGCCTTCCGGCGTGCCCACTATGGTAGCGTCTTGATTGGCCGCATTGGTGAGCAGATTGGCAAACACATAGCCCGTGGCGACGCCGCCTTGGCTGACCAGGTACCAATCTTGGTCGGTAACTTTGCCAACCACATTCACCACATCGCCGTTTTGCAGGCTGCCAACGATTTTATAGTCGGTGCCTGGCCCAGACCGGACATTGGTGCTTGAGCTTGCGCGGTAGTTTTCGCCCACCAGGTCCAGCTCAGGGACGGTGTCGACCTTGTCTTTGAGGACAGCGACTTTCTTTTTCTTTGTCTTGGTTTTCTCTTTAACGACCTTCGATTCGCCAGAGGTGCCGGTCTCGCTGTTGTTCCAGCTCTTCGGTTGGCCGGTAAAAATCGTGCTCAGGACGGCGCTTTCTTGCTGCGCTGCATCACCGCCGCGCAACATGTTGCCGAAATCGCGGGTGACGGCATTGGCAAGCGAATATTGCATGCACTGGCTCATCACATCGACGCTGCCGGTATAGCGTGCGCAGCTCATGTTAATGCCGGTCGCCTCGCCAGCCTTATCGACGGCGACGTCTTTCGCCTCGCGTATCGCTGCGTCTTTGATGATGTCGAAAATTCCAGCCTGCGCTGGCGTGATTGCAATTGCTGCGCTCAAAAGCGTGATTGCCAGATACTGTTTTTTCATAACGTGCTGCCTCACGTAAAGTCCAACCGCTAAGCAGAGTATCAAATGAGGCGCAAAGGGCAATAACCGCTTGCTTTATGGTTAAAGCGTGTAGCTGCCCCAGGCCTGGCTGATATGCTCTGCCGCGCGCAAAGATACAGCATGGTTTGTGAAGTTTGGATTGGATGAACCCGACGTGGGGAACAGGCCGGGCCCCGCCAGGAACAGATTATCCAGCGCATGCATGCGGCCATATCCATCACAGACGGATGTCTCGGGGTTAGCACCCATCACCGTTCCGCCGATCAGGTGCGCTGAGGCGCGCGGCGCGGCCCAGGGATCGTTCGCGCCCGCTGCGGCGAGCACGTCAAGGCCTAGCTTTTCGGCAAAAGCAGCAAGGCCGAGCCCATCCTCATCAAAGCGGTGCACGACGCGCGGCAGACGGGTGCCTTCCGGGCCTCCAAGTTCGCTCAGTTCAATGCGGTTCTCGCGTTGTGGGAGGTCTTCGCCAAAGCCGAACATCACGCCCATATGACGGGTCGCGCGCTGCATGAAGGCTTCTAGTTCTTTGCCAAACAAATCGGCTCTGCTCATGGCAACGCCAAGCAAGTCATTTGGTTTGACAACGGGCCCGATGAGCCATTGCAAGGAGCCAAAGGCGCCAGGGCCAGAGCTCATCTTATCAAAATGCGTGTGATTGATCATCTGCGCGCCGGTCACGCCGAGATAGTTCTCCGCATCCTCATCATCAAAAAAGCCATACACTGGTGCGATGGAGTGGGTCATGAAATAGCGGCCCACCAAGTCGTTTGCATTGCCCAGACCATTGGGGTGCGCGTCAGACGTCGAATTGAGCAGGATGGCCGGATTGTGCACCGTTGACGCGGCGAGAATGACCAGCTTGGCCCGCGCTGTGCGGAGTGTGCCGCTTGCGTCAACATAGTCAGCGCCGATGGCCCGCCTGCCGGCCGGGTCCGTGCGCACGCGCGTGACCATGGCGCGGGAGGCGAAGACAGCACCATGTTTCTGCGCAATCGGCATGTAAGTGACCAGTGGGTTGGCGAGCGCGCCTGTGGGACAGCCGGCGTCACACCAGCCATCATAAATGCAGGGCTCGCGCTCACTGTCGCCATGGGGTTCTGACAAGATTGCCATGGGGCTGGGGGCGACAGCCATGTCCATGGCTTCAAAGCCCTTGGCAATCAGCCGGGCTTGATTGAAGATTGCAAGCGGCGGCAAGGGATAGGGCGCATCGCCTTTGGTGCGCCAGGGCTCCGCGGCCGCATCGCCAGACACCCCAACAAAGCTCTGGACGCGGTCATAAAAGGGCTGCAGCGTTTCATAAGAGAAGGGCCAATCCAGTCCCTTGCCATGGTCGCTTGCCATGGAGAAATCCGCCGGAAACATGCGCGGCCAGGTGCCATAGTGGTGCAGCGCAGAGCCGCCAAAGCCCCAACCGGAATTAAACCCAACACCGGCAGGGTGATCGCCAGCCGACAAGGTTGGCTGGCCACCCCAACGCAAGCGGCGAGACCAGATGCCTGAGGAGACCAAGTCATTCTCTTCCCACCCTGGGCCGCCGTCGAGCACGGTCACGGATTTTCCAGCCTGGGCGAGGACGGCCGCATAAACACAGCCTGCTGCGCCCGCGCCGACGATCAACACATCGCTTTCGCTTGGAATAGCCTCAGCGGCGAGCGGCGCGGCTACCATGGTGTTGGCGGCTCGATATGGGCCAGATAGGGCTGCTCAAAGCGGTCAAAGCCCTCCATCGTGCCCCAGGTGACGTCAATCGCATCCCCGCGCAACGCAAAGTAAAAGAACGGTGCTGGCGGCGCGCCATTGTCTGACCATCCATCCGGCTGGCCCTGTGAAATCGTCCGCACGATCTCCGCTTGGCTATAGGGGCTGAGGTAGGCAAAGCGGTTGCCAGCTTCACGCAGCGTAAAAGCATCGAGGGCTGCCAAGCCCGCTTTATAAAAGCCGTCCCAAGGCGCTGGCACATCGAGATAACGGATCATCAGCAGGCTATCGCTGGGGTCAGCAGCCAAACCTGCCTCCACATAAGGCGCGATGCCAGCCTCGCGGGCGCCAGGGACCAGTGTTTCGCCGAGCCCTTCTAAGATGGCCACGTCTTCAGCGGACAGCACTTGATAATCGACGGATGACGCCTGCGCCGCACGCGGGGTGAGCTGCTGCATGCACCCGCCAACACTGAGTGTGATGAGGCCAAGGCCACTTGCCTGCAGCGCGCTGCGGCGGGAAAAAGTGGCTTTGCGTCTTTTGCGCATTGTCTCTCCCAACAAGCCTTGCGCTTAATTGTTTTAGGCCTAAAGTAATTGCCAGCTTGAGGCAAGCCTCTGGCACAAGACGGTAGGGGAGGGATGATGGCTGAGCCGGCACCAGCACTGCAGACGCGGTTTTCTAAAGACTATGGCCTGCGCTATCCTTTCGCCTGCGCGGGCCTTGCCTTTGCAGGCACCACGCCCGAGCTTGCCATTGCCGTGTCCAACGCTGGCGGTATTGGCGCCATCGGTATCGGCAAGCTCCCACCGCCTGCTGCAGCGGCCATGCTCAGCGCTTATCGCGGCGCAGCGCAAGGGCCCATCAACTTAAATTTCATCACGATTTTTACTGAAGATGCGCATATCGACATGTGCTGCGCGGAAAAGCCTGAGGTGGTGAGCTTTCACTGGGGCCATCCTAAAAAAGCGTGGATTGAGCAGCTGCAGGCCGCCGGCATTAAAGTCTGGGAGCAAGTGGGCAGCAAGGACATGGCGCAAGCCGCCATCGATGATGGGATAGACGCTCTTATCGTCCAAGGCACGGAGGCAGGCGGGCACAATTATGGAACGCTGCCCCTCTTTGTTCAACTGCCAGCGATCCGCGATGCCTTTCCGCAGGCGATGATTTTAGCGGCAGGCGGCATCATGGACGCGCGCGGCGTCGTTGCGGCGCTGGCCTTGGGCGCGGATGGTGTGTGGGTCGGCACGCGGCTGATTGCGACGCAGGAAGCCAATATCGCGCCGGATTACAAGGCCAAGCTCGTTGCAGCGTCCGGCGAAGAGACGACGCTGTCATCGCTGTTTGGAGGCGACACGGCGGACTTTAACCCCATGCGCTTACTGAAAAACCAAATCGTGCAAGACTATTGGGGCCGCGAATCTGAAGCGCCGTCCAGTCCAGAGGGTCAGCCGGTGATTGGAGAGATGATGATTGGCGATATGACGCTGCCCATCCAGCATTTCTCCAACCTTCTGCCCATGGGCAATGCCAGCGGCGATGTCGAGCAGATGCCGCTGCTGGCCGGGCAGGGCGTTGGCCAAGTCAAAGACCTGCCGCCAGCCGCGCAGGTGGTGGAGGATATGATGCGCGGCGCTGCTGACCTTTTGCGTCGAATGGGGGAACCCGAATGAGCCTCGCCGATGCCCAGCGCCACAACGCGTTTTTAAAGGTCTTTGATCCGCCACTGTGCGAAGTACACGAAGGACCGCTGACCGGCATTCGCGCCAGTGTGAAAGATAACGTGTCTTTGGCGGGCTATCCAACAACCGGGGCAAGCCCAGCCTGCGCCCAGGTCACGCTGCCTGAAAACAAGAGCGTCACACGCTTGAAAGCCGCCGGGGCCAGCATCGTGGGCAAGACCAATTTGCACGAGCTAGCGTTCGGCATCACCGGGGCCAACGCGCATACTGGCGATACGCTCAATGCGGTTGATTCGCGCTATCTAGCCGGCGGCTCTTCTGCTGGAGCGGCCGTGGTGGTCGCGCTGGATGCCTGCGATGTGGCCATTGGCACAGATACGGGCGGCTCCTGCCGCATCCCCGCCGCGCATAACGGCATTGTCGGCTACCGCCCAAGCATCGACCGCTATGATGGCGGCGGCATTCTTACATTATCCAAGACGCGCGATACGTTGGGGCTGCTGGCTAAGGACATAGCGACCCTCGCGCAGGTCGATGCAGTTATGGTTGACACAGCGCTTGCTTTAACGCCGTCGACGCCAGGAGATGTCACCCTTGGGATCGTGGCGCCAACCACTTTCTTCCCTATTGTCGACCCTCATGTGATCGCCGCTTACGAGGCTGCTCTTGCCGCTTTGAAGACTGCCGGTTTCAATGTGCAAAACGTGGATTTGGCGCTGGCGATGGAAGCCCATGATGCCTGCGGCTTTGCGATTGCTGTGTATGAAACGGCTGAGGCCATGGCGGCGCTAGCGCAAAGCCAGCTCGGACAATCCTTAGCGGATTTTGCCAGCCATATCGCAAGTGACGACGTGCGCGGCCTCATTGAAATGCAGATTGATGAAGGCGCCGTGCCGAAAGCAGCCTATGACGAGGCCATCAGCGTTCATCTCCCCAAGCTGCGGCAGGTCTTTGCTGATGCGCTCTCTCGCGTTGATGTGTTGGTCTATCCCACCACGCCGGTCGGCCCTGTTCTGCAAGGCACAGGAGAATTGATGGATGTCGGCGCGGAGTCTGTGCCCGTCTTCCCAGCAACCACCGCCATGAGTGGCCCTGATTCCACAGCCGGTCAGCCGTCCATCACGCTGCCATGTGGCACAGCGGGCGGTTTGCCCGTTGGCTTGATGCTAGTCGGTGCCATCGGCCAAGATGAGGCCCTCATCAATATCGCTGCCGCCGCTGAAGCCATTCTGAACAATAACAAAGAGACCTTTCCGTCATGACCCCAAAAAGCCCTGTCACCAGCGTAGACGGCATCAGAGACCTCATCGGCGAACCGCACCCTCTGGTCTCAAAGAAGATCATTGACCGGCTTGATGATGTGGGGCGGCGCTTTATTGGCGCCAGCCCCTTTGCCATGCTGTCCACCTTGGATGCAGAGGGCTTCCCAGATGTCTCCCCGCGCGGCGATGCGTCAGGTGAGTTCATTCATGTCATTGATGATGAAACGTTGATGATGCCAGAGCGGCCCGGCAATAAGCTCGCCTTCTCGCTTCAGAACATTGTCGATAATGGCAAGGTGGCTCTTATCTTCATGATACCGGGCGTGATTGAGACTTACCGTGTGCACGGCAGCGCGCGCATTGTGAAAGATGCGGAGATTCTCCAGCAGCTAGAAGCACGCGGCGCGCCTGCGCTCATGGCGGTCGAAATCAAAATTCGCCGCTGCTTCCTCCATTGCGGCAAGGCGGTCATGCGCTCCGCGCTGTGGAAGACGGAAAGCCAGGCAGGCAAGCACGCCTTTAAATTCGGCGGCACCATCGCCCGCGAGACGGGCGATGGCAGCCTAGAAGAGGCGGTCAATCAGCTTGTGGAAGAGGATTATCGCGATAATCTCTAGGGGGCTAGGTCTGCCTAGAGGATCTTGATAACAAGAAGAGGCCTCCGGTTGTGAGCACGGTCGCGGCGAGATGCGACCAACCAAATGCCTCCCCTAAGACTGCGACGGCGAATAAAGCTGTTGCCACCGGTCCAACGCCAGCAACGCCGCTCGTGAGACCCGGACCGATGCGGGCTATCGCTTCTGACGTCATAAAGCTTGGCAAAATCGTGCATGGCACCGCAAGCACGATGCCGAGCAGCAGGTGTGTTGGTGATACTGAGGGGACAGCGCCGGCAGCAGCTTGCACACCAAAATGCATTAGGATGCAAAGTGCTGCGGTGCTCATCGCTATGGAGGTGAAGAGCGCGGAGCCAAGTTGGGAAATCACTGGCTTGGCAGCGACCACATAGACCGCAAATAAGATGGCTGCCGAAAGGACAAGGATGGCGCCAAAACCCGTTGAGCTTTCCTGCGCACCCATCTCATTGAGCACCAAAATCCCAACACCGAGGTAGGATAAAACGAGGGCTAGGCCATGTTGCCAGGACGTCTTGTCTTTCAAGAAAATCCAGGCAAACAGTGCTGTAAAAGTGGGGTATAAGAACAAAATCAAGCGCTCGAGTTGCGCGGATATGTGTTTGAGACCGGTAAAGTCCAGCCAGGTGAACACGTAATAGCTTAAAGCCCCGAGTAAAGCCGCACTGACAACAGTTTTGCCTGTGACACTGCGCGTCGACCGGCGATGCGACCAAACGCCGATTGCCAGGAAAAACGGGAGCGAAAAGCCCATGCGAAGCGCCATCATCAGTTCGACACTGGCGCCGTGATCAAAGGCGAGTTTCATCACAATGCCTTTGAGGGAAAAGAGCATGGCGCCGCCGCCAGCTAAGAGGAAGCCGTGTGTTTTCAATTGTCGTTCATCTGCCATCCCAGTGTCTCCATCTTTGCGGCATTGGAGGATCGGCTGGGACGCAAAAAAAACCGGCTGGTGGAGCGTCCACAGCCGGTTCGTGATCAATACGTCTTGGCTGCTCTCAGGGAAGGAGCAGGAGAAGAAGCGCGTGTTGTCGTGTCGTGTTCATGCAGCTGACTTAGCAGTACTTGTCTAATTCTGCCAGCGCATTTGGCGATTTTCCGTTCATACGTTGCCTAGCAGACAAGAAAGGCCCCCTTGAAGCCAAGCGGGCCTTTCAATCTGGAGAATAAAACTGTGTGAGCGCTAGGACGCAGACTTCTTGTCTACAGCGCTTTCAATAATGGAAAAGTCAGGCTTTTCTTTCGCCTTTCCAACAATCGCGCCCAC
>JBCCDR010000109.1:0-7880 GCA_039030675.1 Pseudomonadota bacterium
CCGGTTAGGCCAAGCAGGAGGGCTGCGCCGGTGAGCCCCAGCGAAAGCCCTGCGACCGACAGCTGGCGGCTGAGATCCGCCACGCTGCCGACCACCATGGCCATGAGCGCCAGCGCGATCAGGACCAGCACCAGCACAAACAAATAGCGCCCGGCCAGAATGATGACTTGGACGACCCCGTCCATGAGTTTGTCGCGCTCAGCAATCAGAGCGAACATCAGGCCGGCAGCGGCGCCAAAGGCAGCGGCGCTCACATAGACGTCGGTCATTAGCTCCGCCACGTCTTTCAGGCCGGCGAAACGCACCAACGCAGCACTGGCGGCGATAAGGCCAAGCACAATGCCAGCGGACAGCAGCGCCACGGCCAAAGACAGCGCGCTCGACCAGCAGCTCAGCAGCAAGCGCGTTTGAAAGGGCTCAGCGCTGCTGAGATATGTGGCGCGCAGGGCCCCGCTGGCGAGGATAGCCAGCACCAAGCCGATGCCGCTGGGCAGCGCAAGCGTGTCTTCGCCAAAGCGCTGAAAGAACAGGGTGAACAGCAGGAAATACGCGGCGCCAAGGCCAAGCGCCCATTTTGCGCTGGCCGCGCGGTTTGCATTGGCACGCAGCGTATAAAACAGCGGCGGCGCCACACCGAGGAACAAAAGCACGCCCACCAGCGCCGCCGCGATCCAGCCGCCCGGCTTGTCATCCAGCGTTTCGCCCGTCAGCCAAATGAGCGCGCCTTGCGCTGCGCCGATGAGCACAAAGGCCCAGCGCTCGATGGGCTGTGGTGATCCCTGTGGTGTCATAGCCGCCTTCCCCAATGCCGAAGAGAAGGTGCAGCGCTTTTAGGGCAAAGGCAAGGCGGCCCTAGCGAGATGTCAAAAGGCTCGCCAGCTGGCGCGCTTCGGCTTGCGTCCATTCCGCTTCGCCCTCCAGCTTGGCGATAACGTCACCATCGGCGTTCACAGCCATGGTAATCGGCACGCCGCGCGCTTCGAGCGCCACGGGCAAAGCTTGGTCAGGATCGCGCAGGAGCTTCAGGCTGCCAGCCTCATGTTTCTCCAGAAACGCCGTGAGTTTCGAGGCTTTGCCGCGTTCAATGGCGACAGCATAGATAGGCAGGCCCGTGTCTGCCGACAGCGCAGCTAGGGAGGGCAGCTCTTTGACGCACGGCGCGCACCAAGTGGCCCACAGATTGATCAGCGCGGGGCCTTGGACGGCATTGGCCAGTTTCGTGGGCGCTTCTTCATCGCCAACCGTAATCATCACGTCCGGCAAGGGCTGGGGGGCTGCATAGACTTCGAGTTTCTCAAGCGTTCCTGTCGCTAGCTCTTGTAGGCTTGGCTGTTGCGCGCTACCTGAGGGGTCATTGCAGCCGGCCAGCACAAGGCATGCGGCGATACAGGATAAAACAGTGCGGGTCATGGCTTTGGCGCGCTCCCCAGAAGACAAGAAGGTTCGCAATAGATGTCTCCCCCGCCTGAAACGTCAAGCACACGCTCGAGCATGTGGGGCGGGCGTTTTGCCGCTGGGCCGGATGCTGTGATGCAAGCCATCAACGCCTCCATCGACTTTGACAAACGCTTCTGGCGCGAGGACTTAACGGCCAGCCGCGCCCATTGCCGCATGCTGGCAGACCAGGGCATTCTCTCCGCTGAGGACCGCGATGCCATTTTGGGCGGGCTGGAGACCATCGAAGGCGAGATTGCCGCGGGGGATTTCACATACGACCCAGCGCTGGAAGACATCCACATGCATGTGGAAGCCCGGTTGGCAGAGCTCATCGGCCCAACCGCTGGCCGCTTGCACACCGCGCGCTCACGCAACGACCAGGTGGCGACGGACTTCAAGCTGTGGGTGCGCGGCGCCATCGATGGGCTGGATGCGCAGCTGGCAGCCGTCCAACATGCGCTGCTGGACCAAGCCGAGGCGCATGTGGAGACCATCATGCCGGGCTTCACGCATTTGCAAACCGCCCAGCCCGTGACGCTGGGGCATCACCTGATGGCCTATTGGCACATGATGCGCCGCGACAGGGGCCGCTTTGCCGATGCGCGGGCGCGGCTGAATGAGTGTCCGCTTGGCGCGGCGGCTTTGGCGGGCACGTCCTTCCCCATCGACAGGCAGGCGACGGCGCAGGCGCTTGGCTTTGACAAGCCGACGGACAATTCCCTTGACAGTGTGTCTGACCGGGATTTTGCCTTGGAGTTCTTAGCCGCCGCCTCCATCTGCGCACTGCACTTGTCACGTCTGGCCGAAGAGATTGTGATTTTCGCAAGCCAGCCTTTTGGCTTTTTGCGCTTGCCGGACAGCTTTTCGACCGGCTCGTCCATCATGCCGCAAAAGCGCAACCCGGATGCGGCTGAGCTCACGCGGGCAAAATGCGGGCGCATCCTTGGGGCGTTTCAAGCGCTATCGATCGTCATGAAAGGCCTCCCGCTGACCTATTCAAAGGACTGCCAGGAAGACAAAGAACCGGTCTTCGATGCGGCGGATTCCTTGGAGCTGGCGCTTGCCTCCATGGCCGGGATGATCTCCCAGCTGGATGTGAACGCTGAGCCCATGCGCCGGCATGCCGGTGCTGGTTTTTCAACAGCGACCGATTTGGCGGATTGGCTGGTGCAAGCGCTGGGCATGCCCTTCCGGCAAGCCCACCATGTGACCGGCGCGCTGGTGAAACTGGCCGAAGACGCTGGCTGCGGGCTGGAGGATTTATCTTTGGACCAGCTGCAAAGCGTGCATGCGGAGATTACGGCGGACGTGTTTGAGCGGCTTGGCGTCGATAAATCCGTCGCCAGCCGGACCAGCCATGGCGGGACGGCGCCAAGCGCCGTGCGGGACCAAATAGCCGCAGCGCGCGCGGTGATGGAGGAAGGCGCATGACACGGATTTTGATAATGGCAGCGCTGCTTGGCGTGTTGAGCGTCAGCGCGTGCGGCAAGCGCGGGCCCTTGTCTTTCCCGGAAGGCACGCAAAGCCTGCCGCCTGACCCTTCTCAACGCGACAATCCCCCAGGCTAAGCTCATGGCCCATCATTTCACCTATAGAGACGGCGAGATGCATGCCGAGGACGTGCCGCTAAAGGCCATCGCCGCTGCGGTCGGCACGCCTGTCTATGTCTATTCCGCCGCAACGCTGGAGCGGCATTTCAACGTCTTCTCTCAGGCGTTTAAAGGCCTCAACGCGCTGGTGTGTTTTGCTGTCAAAGCCAATTCCAATGTAGCCGTGCTCAAAACACTTGCAGACCTAGGCGCGGGCGCTGACGTGGTCTCGGGCGGTGAGCTCGCGCGCGCTTTGGCGGCAGGCATCCCTGGCGAGCGCATCGTGTTCTCCGGCGTTGGCAAAACGGCAGAGGAAATGCGCGCCGGGCTGACCGCTGGCATTCACCAATTCAACATCGAATCAGAGCCGGAGCTGGAATTGCTCAGCGCTGTGGCGAGCGAGATGGGCGTGGAAGCGCCCATTGCCTTTCGCGTCAATCCGGACGTGGATGCCAAGACGCATGAAAAAATCTCCACGGGCAAAGCAGAAAACAAATTCGGCATCGCCTGGAGCCGTGCGAAAGCCGCCTATGCGCGCGCGGCCAGCTTGCCGGGCATCGCGGTCAAAGGCGTGGACGTCCACATCGGCAGCCAGCTCACACAGCTTGGGCCCTTCCGCGAAGCCTTTGAAAAAGTCGCCGGCCTAGTGGCGGATCTGCGGGCCGATGGACATGACATCGCGCAGCTCGATTTGGGCGGCGGGCTTGGCATACCCTATGCGGCAGGCGCCAATGATATGCCGCCGCTGCCCGCCGACTATGGCGCGCTGATTGCGGACGTTGCAGGGCCGCTTGGCTGCCAGATTATTTTAGAGCCCGGCCGGCTGATTGCGGGAAATGCTGGGGTTTTGCTCACCAAAGTCCTCTATGTGAAAGAGGGCGAGGAGCGCAAATTCGTCATCGTCGATGCCGCCATGAACGACCTGATTCGCCCGGCCATGTATGATGCGCATCATGACATCGTGCCCGTCATGGAAAGCGCAGCAGGCAAAGACTGGACGGCGGATATTGCAGGGCCGGTCTGCGAAACAGGGGATGTCTTCGCCAAAAGCCGCGCCACGCAGCCGGTGGCCCAAGGCGACTTAGCGGCCATCATGTCGGCAGGCGCCTACGGCGCCGTGCTCGCCTCGACCTACAATACACGCCCGCTGGTGCCGGAGGTGTTGGTGCGCGGCAGCGAGTGGGCTGTTATCCGACCTCGCCCCTCGGTGGAGGACCTGCTGGCGATGGATACGCTGCCCCCCTGGCAGAAGTCGGCCTAATGAGCCTGTCCGATCAGTCAGCGGCTGAGGGCTCATAGGTGGATTTTTTGTCCTGCAAGGCGCCAATCGGAGGCGATACCGGTGGTATCGGTGAGAATTGGCAACGCAGACAGGGCGGAAAAGCCACCATGAGACCGACCCGATGACTGATTGGACAGGCTCACAGCCGCGGCAATAAGATTTTTGCCATAGTTTGCTGACAGGCTATGGTGAAGAGGCAGCACCGATGCTGCCGCAAAAGGACACCACACGTGAAACGCCCGTCCACCAGCGCGGCTTTTGCCCTCAAGCTCTTTCTGGCGCGCTGCGCGGGGATGCTGGAGGGGGTGTGGCAAGCGCTTTGGCCTGGTATTCCCATCGTGCTGGTATTTTGCGGCCTCGGCCTGCTCGGCCTGTGGCCAGCGCTGCCGCTGTGGCTGCACGTGCCTGTCCTCATCGCGCTGCTGGGGTTTATGGGCATCACGCTGTACCGCGCCGCGCGGCTGATATCCTGGCCATCACGCGCCGATGGGCTCGCGCGGCTGGAACGCGACAATGCGCTGGCACACCAACCCCTGCGCAAAACACTCACGCAGCAAGAGGTCCATGGCCGCGGCGCGGCGGCAGACGGCCTCTGGCAGGCGCATTTACGCCGCTTGGCAGATGAGCGGAAGGCCATCGGAACGCCCGCGCCGCGCCTCAGCTGGCTGAGCCAAGATCGCTATGCCCTTACCTCGGCAGCCCTTCTCACCCTGGTCATCGGCCTGGTTGCGGCAGGCGATGAAAGCAGCGGGCGCTTGTTCGCAAGTTTTGCGCCTAACCTGGGCGGAGCGCCGGCCAATGTGGACGTGGAAGTGCGCGCGCTGCCGCCGGAGTATACCGGCTTGCCGCCCATGCTTTTAACGGCCTTCTCGCCGGTTGGTGGGCAAGCAGAGCCCATGATTTTGCCCGCAGGCACACAGCTGGAGATGCGGCTATCGGGAGGCTGGCGCACACCCAGCGCACGCTTTGATGATGAAGACTATCGCTTTGAAACTGTGGGCCAAAACCAATACCGCCTGACGATTGAGGCGCCCATCACCCAAGCCTTTTCCATCCGCCAGGGCCAGCGCACACAATATGACTGGCACGGCCGCTTTGAGGCAGACCAGCCGCCCACCATAGCCCTCACAGAGTTGCCGCAACGCTCCACCAGCGATGCGCTGTTCTTCTCCTATGAAGTGGGCGATGATTATGGGATTGAGCGCGCTGCGCTGTTCCTGCGCCCGCAGGACAATCCCGCCAGCCCGCAACAATTCGAGGTGCCCACGCCAAGCATTGAAGCGGGCACAGTCGAAACGCGGCGCTTCTCGAAAGACCTGACAGCCAGCCGCTGGGCAGGCCGGCCAGTGCGCCTGACCTTAAAAGCCTGGGACGGGCTCGGACAAACCGGTCAATCCGAGCCGCTGGAGATGCTGCTGCCTGAACGCGCCTTCCAGCATCCTTTGGCGCGCGAGATTATCCAGCAGCGCAAGCGCTTGTTCTTTGAAAACGGCAGCCGGCTTGGCGTCGCCCAATGGATTGGCGCGGCCAGCGCAGCGCCAGCGCGCTTTGATGACAGCCTCTGGGCTTTCACCATGCTGCGCTCCGCCTATTACCGCCTCACCCGCCATGACAGCCAGGCCGTCATCGATGACGTGACAGACCAGCTGTGGGAAATCGCCACCTATTTAGAAGACGGCGGCATCACCCAAGGCCGCGAAGCCATGCGCCAAGCCATGGAGGACATGATGTCGGCCTTAGAAGCGGCCGATACAGAAAAATTCAACGCCCTGTCACGCGAGCTGGAAGCCAAAATCGCTGACCTGATGGCCAAGCAAATGCAGCAGCTGCAAAATCAGCAGACCCCGCAAGGCATGACCAATGGCGAGATGCGCATGATTGATTCCAGCACGCTGGAACGCATGATGCAGCAGATGCGAGACCTGGCCGCGGCCGGCGATATGGCCGGCGCCATGCAGATGCTTGAGGCCATTCAATCTTTGATGGAGAACCTGAATTCATCGCCCGGCCCCTCGCAGGAAATGCTTGAGCAGGCCCAGGCAGCCCAAGACGCGCTGGAAGACCTCAATGCGCTGATTGAAGACCAGCGGTCTCTCATGAACCAAACCGTACGCCAAGCGCTCGACGGCGCCCAGGAAGGCCCGCAGCAAAACGGCACCCAGCAAGGCAATCAAAACGGCGACCAACAAGGCGGCGGCCAATCGGCAGGCTACCAAGGCCTTCAAGGCGAGCAGCGCGGCCTGGAAGGCACCGGCCAATCTTTAGGCCAACGCCTGAGCGATGCCGGCGTGCCCGTCCCCAGCGGCCTTGAAAATGCCAATGAAGCCATGGGCCAGGCAGCCCAGCGCCTGGGCGATGGCCGCGGCCTGCCCGCCCTGCGCTCGCAGGCCGACGCGCTGCGCAATTTAGAAGCCGCCCAGCAAGACCTGGAAGGCCAAGTGGAACAAATGATGCAGCAAATCCGCGCGCAATCCTCCGGCCGCGACCCCTTCGGCCGCCCCGACGGACGCTCGCTCTCCAGCGGCCAGGTCAAAATCCCCACCGAAGCCGAAGCCAAACGCGCCCGCGAAATCCGCGACGAGCTCCAACGCCGCCTGGGCGATCCCAGCCGGTCTCTGTTAGAGCGCAGCTATTTTAAACGGCTTTTGGAGCAGTTTAGTCGGTAGGGCGTACCGCGGGAGCCTATGTGCCTGCTTTCACTGCTTAGGACTGGATCTTGGTGACAAGCACAGAGAAGACGAACGTCACATGTGATCCCCTTGCTGCCAATCTAGACACGCCGTCATTGCCCGAGGTGGGGTGGTTAGAGCCGCATGGCGCCCTGAGCCAACATTTAGGCTAACAACGTTGATTGGCGTTTTGAATGCTTACGACGTCCTTTGTCCGTTTCCTAAACACCAACCAAGTCCAGGTAACACCGGCTAGGTCATTTTCTCGTTGAACTGATTTAGCGGGTATTTCAGCGATCGTATCAAGTCCGGCTTGGGCGGCCCATTCGACTGTTTCCGGGATCGACCCTGGAAAAGATGGTCGGGTTGGCATCTCTGTTCCATGCCTAAATGATATAAGGATCACGCCGCCTTCAGTAGCTAGGCTGTGCAGAGCGATAAGAGCAAGTCGTCGTTCGGTTGCATCCAAATGATGCCATACCGCACTTAATAGGATTGTATCGAATTTCTGACCAAGAACCACGATATTTGACTGCTTAGGCAATGTGTCTTTGACCCAAGCAATGTTAGCAGAGGTATGTTTCGCGGCACCAAATTCCCTAAGAACATCAACCGGTTCCACTGCGACAACACGACAAGACTTTAATGCAAACCACGCGGCATCGCGTCCTGTTCCCGCCCCTACATCAAGAACAGTGAATGGTCGGTCCGGAAGATACTCGATTAAAGGCGCTAGCAATTCGGCCGACGATATGGCCTCCATGCGAGAAATGAAATCAGTGCCGGCAACTTGTGCATAAGCTCTTAGAACATCATCACTCATAAGCTGCGCGGGGCTTTATCCATAAAGCTCAAAGTCAGCGTTTATTGATGGCATCTTCCTGCGCAGATGTCCCCAACATC
>JBCCDR010000110.1:0-7875 GCA_039030675.1 Pseudomonadota bacterium
CGACCGAGGCGCCCGGCGTGTCCGGTGTTGAGGGCCCGGCAGGCCGTTGATCCGGCCGACTTGCGGGGTTTCGATGTCCGGGGTGTGGGGTCCCGGGGCCTCCTCCACGTCACCGACATGAGCTGGCGCCGCGTGGGCCATCCATCGGAAATCGTCAACATTGGCGAATCCATCAAGGTTCAGATCGTCCGCATCAACCGTGACACGCAGCGTATTTCGCTGGGCATGAAGCAGCTGCAGACCGATCCATGGGATGGTGTGGAAGCGAAATACCCGCTCAATGCGCGCTTCACCGGCCGTATCACGAACATCACCGATTATGGCGCCTTTGTTGAGCTGGAGCCCGGTGTTGAAGGCTTGGTGCACGTCTCTGAAATGTCTTGGACCAAAAAGAACGTCCACCCAGGCAAGATCGTCTCCACCAGCCAGGAAGTGAATGTGCTGGTGCTTGAGGTTGATCCTGAGAAGCGCCGGATTTCGCTGGGTCTCAAACAAGCACAGGACAATCCTTGGGAGACCTTTGCAGAGACCTTCAAGCCTGGCACCGAGGTGTCTGGCGAGATCAAGAACATCACAGAGTTCGGTCTGTTCGTTGGCCTCGACGGCGATGTGGACGGCATGGTGCACATGTCTGACATCTCCTGGGAGAAGTCAGGCGAGGAAGCCATGGAAGGCTACCTCAAAGGCCAGGTCGTGCAAGCGCGCGTGCTTGACGTTGACGTTGAGAAAGAGCGTATCTCGCTTGGGATCAAGCAGCTTGATGATGATCCGATGGCCACCGTCGACGGCAAGCGCCGCGGCGACGTGGTGACCTGTATCGTACTTGATGTGACGGACGGCGGTGTTGAAGTGGAAGTGGGCGAGGGTGGTCCTAAATCCTTCATCCGCCGCTCAGACCTCAGCCGTGATCGGACTGAGCAGCGTCCTGACCGCTTTGCCAAGGGCGAAAAGGTCGATGCAATGATCACCTCCATTGACCGCTCAAATGCGCGCATTGGTGTGTCCATCAAGGCGCTTGAAATCTCCGAAGAAAAAGCCGCGGTCGAGCAATATGGCAGCCAAGACTCCGGCGCCAGCTTGGGCGATATCTTGGGCGCTGCGATCAAAGCGCAGGGCAACGACCAGAAGAAAGACGACTAGCAGCCGATTCGCCTGAAAGGGCATTTTCGGTTGTATTCTGATAGGATAAGGCCGGCTCACGCATTGAGCTGGCCTTATTTTTTGCCGGTTTTTGCGCTGAGCGGTTGTTCATATGAGGTTCAGGCGCGTTTTTGCGCGTTGGCACAGCCTAAGTGGTTGTAATTCCTGATAAGGTTTGGCAGCGTTTACGCACGATGGAGCACCGCGCAGCCGTTTTTTGGCCGCGTGGGTCAGAGCGTGGGGGATGTTCTCAGTGATTAAGTCAGAGCTTCTTGCCAAGTTGGTCGACATGCATCCAAATCTGCTGCAGCGCGATTTGGAGCGCATCGTCAACACAGTCTTTGACGAGATTATAGAAGCGCTCGCCCGCGGCGACCGGGTCGAGCTGCGCGGCTTTGGAACCTTTTCCGTTAAAACGCGTCCATCACGCACGGGCCGTAATCCGCGCACTGGTGAAGCCGTTGCCGTCGATGAGAAAACCGTGCCTTATTTTAAAACCGGCAAAGAACTGCGAGACCGCTTAAACAATAGCTGACTTTCAGTCACCCTGCGTTTTTTCTAGCCTTCACTTCTGAACTACGTCACTGTCCACTCTAAACGAATGGCTGGAAGGGGTGGCGAATGCTTCGGTTGGTTTCCTTGTTAACCGTGTTGGTGCTGGCGCTGGTCTGTGTGTGGCTTGCCGTTGCCAATAGGGACCTGGTGACTGTCTCGCTTGACCCACTCCCGTTTGTGCTGCCAGCAATCCCTCTCTTCTTCGTTGGCTTGGCAGGCGTGTTTATTGGCATTCTAAGCGTCATGCCCACGGCCTCCGTCAAAGCCTTCCTGCTGCGCCGCCGGATCAAGAAGGCAGAGAAGCAAATCGCTGCGCTTGAAAAAGAGCGCGGCCAGTTGATGGCGGAGCGCGACAGCCTGGCAGCGCAAGTGCGCCCTGAAGACAAGCGCTTCGCTGACGCTCAGCTGGCGCAGTTAGCGCCGGCTGGCACACTAACGGGACCGGCAAACGCAAACCAGACGGTTTTGCCTGGGTAAAGGATATCCTTAAGCTTTATAGCGCACATACTCGCGTCGCAGATGTGGGCCGTGACTGAGGAGCGACGGATGGGTTGGAGAAAAACGGTCGCCGTTGGCGCGATTAAAAACGTGATCCCCTTCAAACCGCAGATTCGCAGCCTCAAGCGCCAGATCACTGGCTATGCGCCCAACCCGTCGAACATGGCCACAACGATTGCCGACTGTGAGCGCATCCTGTCCGCCCTTGAGCGTCAAGACAGGTCCATTGATGGCATCACGGGTTTGGAGATCGGTTCAGGCTGGTTTCCCACAATACCGCTGATTATGCGTCTGCTGGGCGCCCAGAAATACTATCTGACAGACATCAATCCCTATCTCGACGGCGTCACCTATGCAGCCACGTGTCGGTACCTGCTGGAAAATATCGAGGCCTTAGCAACACGGTTTGGCTTCGATCCCGACCAGGCGCGCGAAAAGATCGCGCAGTGGACCACCATCGAAGAAGCCGGCCTGACGTATTTATGCCCGTTCAACATCGCTGATGTGCCAGACGATGCGCTGGATCTGATCACGTCGCGCACTGTTTTAGAGCATATCCCGCCTCAAGATCTCACCGCGCTCCATGCCGCTTTGAAGCCGAAACTCAAAAGCGCGGGTTTGGCGGTTCATGTGGTTGACGAGTCCGATCACTTCGAGCACGCCGATCATTCCATCAGCCGCGTGCATTTTCTCACCATGTCCAGCGCCGCATGGGGGTTTGCCAATTGGGCCTATGATTACCAAAACCGCCTGCGCCATCACCAGTTCAATCCCTTGTTTGAAAGCGCTGGCTATACGGTGCTCGATGAAACGGCTGTGGTGCATGAGGACACCAGAGACGCCGTTCCAACGCTGGATTTAAAGCCCCCTTTTGATGCCATGACGGCCGAGCAAATCGCAGTCTTAACATCTGTCTTCGTTCTAGCGCCTGCCTAAGCCTCGTCGCCTGCGGCGACTTGCTCTTTGAGGCCGTTGGCCTTAGGGAACACGCATGAAAAGCAATCCTGTTTTCGTCGCCATTGACACCCCAGATGTCGCGGCCGCTACAACGCTTGCCAATACGCTGAAAGACAGTGTTGGCGGGATCAAACTTGGCCTTGAGTTTTTTACCGCCTGCGGGCCTGCGGGCGTCGATGCTGTTGCGGCTTGCGGAGCGCCGTTGTTCTTGGACTTAAAGCTGCATGATATTCCCAACACCGTGGCTGGTGCCGTGCGGTCTTTGTCCCAGCTGCGCTATCCACCTACATTTCTCACCCTGCATGCTCAAGGCGGTCCGGCCATGATAGCCGCGGCGGCCAAGGTGCGTGAGGAGGCACAGCTGCCAACGCAGTTGCTGGCCGTGACCGTGCTCACGAGCCTCGATGCGCAAGATTTAACTCTCATGGGCGTCTCAGCCTCACCGCTGGATCAAGTGGAGCGGTTGGGCACAATGGCGGTTGAAGCTGGCGCTGATGGCTGTGTGTGTTCGCCTCAAGAAGTAGCCCAGCTGCGTGCAAACCTTGGCTCTGGCCCTGCACTCATGGTGCCGGGCATTCGCCCTGCCGGCAGCGCCGTGGGTGATCAAAAGCGTGTCATGACGCCGGCCCAGGCCATGGCGGCAGGCGCCAGCCATTTGGTCATCGGCCGCCCCATCACCAGCGCGGAAGACCCGCAGTCGGCAGCGCAAGCCATCAACGCTGAGCTGAGCAATGGTGCTGGTTAAAACCTGCGGGCTTAACACGGCAGACAGTGTAAAAACCGCGCTTGGTGCGGGCGCCGACTATTTTGGCTTCATCCACTACGCGCGCTCTCCGCGTCATGTGAGTGTGGATGACACGCGGGCGCTGGTGGATATCTTGCCGCGTGATGCACAGACGGTGCAAGTCCTCGTCGACCCGGATGACGCGCTTTTGGATGCTGTGACGGGCGAGGGGTCACCATCATTCCTTCAATTGCATGGCAAGGAAACACCCCAGCGTGTTGCCGCTGTCGCCCAGCGGCTCGGCAAACCGATCATTAAGGCGGTGAGTGTGCGCACCGCTGCAGATGTCGCGGCAGCGCAGGCATATCTGCCGCATGTGCACGCCTTGCTGTTTGATGCAAAACCGCCGTCAGACGAGGGCTGGCTGCCCGGTGGCAATGGCCTCTCATTCGACTGGGAAATATTGGCCCAAAGCTGGCTGAAAGGGCAGCGCTGGTTCTTATCGGGTGGTCTCACAGCGGAAAATGTTGTTAAAGCCATAGCCTTAACCTACGCCCCTGGCGTAGATGTATCCAGCGGGCTCGAAAGCGCCCCGGGTGTGAAAGATAGTGAGAAAATCACCGCGTTTGTGGCAGCAGCCAAAAGTCGCGGACATGGACAAAGCAATGGGATTTGAAGGCAGCAACTCTTTGCGCAGCGCGCCAGACCAAGACGGCCATTTTGGCATTTTTGGCGGCCGCTATGTGGCTGAAACCCTCATGCCAAACATCTTGGCGCTAGAGGAGGCTTATGGGGCTGCAAAAGACGACCCCAGCTTCCAAGCTGAATTCGACGATTTGCTCAAACATTATGTGGGCCGCCCAAGCCCGCTGTATTTCGCTGAGCGGCTGACAGAGCATTGTGCCAAGGGTGATAAGGGCGCCAAAATCTATTTCAAACGCGATGAGCTCAATCACACCGGCGCGCATAAGATAAACAATTGCATCGGCCAAATCCTGCTGGCCAAACGCATGGGCAAAACGCGCATCATTGCTGAAACAGGGGCTGGGCAACACGGCGTGGCCACCGCCACGGTCGCGGCCCGCTTTGGGTTGCCTTGCATCGTCTACATGGGCGCACGTGATATTGAGCGCCAAGCGCCCAATGTGTTCCGCATGAAGCTCCTAGGGGCTGAAGTACGACCTGTCACCAGCGGGTCTGGCACCTTGAAGGACGCCATGAATGAGGCCCTGCGCGACTGGGTGACCAATGTGGCGGACACCTTCTACATCATCGGCACAGCCGCCGGTCCGCACCCCTATCCTGAGCTGGTGCGGGATTTCCAATCCGTGATTGGCAAGGAAACGCGCGCGCAGATGATGGAGCGGGAAGGGCGCTTGCCCGACAGTCTGGTTGCCTGCATCGGCGGCGGCTCCAACGCCATAGGCCTGTTTCATCCCTTCCTGGACGATACAGACATCTCTATCACCGCTGTCGAAGCCGCTGGCCTCGGCGTTGATACCGACAAGCACGCAGCCTCCATCGCAGGCGGCGTCCCAGGCGTGTTGCACGGCAACCGCACCTATCTCTTGCAAGATAACGACGGCCAAATCACCGAAGCGCACTCTATTTCAGCCGGCCTCGATTATCCCGGCATTGGGCCAGAGCACGCCTGGCTGCACTCCATCGGCCGGGTCAACTATGTGTCTGTGACGGACCAGGAAGCGCTGGATGCGTTTCAAACGCTCGCCCGTCTGGAAGGCATTCTCCCGGCGCTTGAGCCTGCGCACGCCATTGCCCATGTGCTGAAGGTTGCGCCAGGCCTTCCCCAAGACCATCTGATGGTCATGAACCTGTGTGGCCGCGGCGATAAAGACATTTTCACAGTCGCAGATGCGCTGGGCGTAGACATGGGGACCGGCCAAGGGTGAGTGATCGCTTAGCAGACCGTTTTGCGGCCTTAAAAGAAGAAGGCCGCGCAGGGCTCGTTAGCTATGTCATGGCGGGCGATCCTGATTTAGAGACGTCCTTTGACATCCTCAAAGGGCTGCCAGCTGCCGGCGCGGATATCCTTGAAGTCGGCATGAGCTTTTCTGACCCCATGGCAGATGGTCCGGCCATTCAGGACGCAGCTTTGCGCGCCCTCCAAGCTGGCAACACAATCCAGAAGACGCTCGATTTGGTGAAGCGGTTTCGCCAAGAGGATGCCGCGACTCCTATCATTCTCATGGGCTACTACAATCCCATCTACGCCATGGGTGTGGATGCGTTTTTAGCCGCCGCCAAAGATAGCGGCGTCGATGGGCTCATTGTCGTGGATTTGCCGCCGGAGGAGGATGAAGAGCTCTGCCTGCCGGCACGCGCGGCTGGTTTGCACTTCATCCGCCTGGCAACGCCGACGACTGATACAGCGCGCCTCCCAGCGGTTTTGCGAAATACCAGCGGTTTCCTCTATTATGTGGCGGTGGCCGGCATTACTGGCAGTGCGAGCGCGCCCGCTGAAACCATTGGCGCAGCGTTGGCTCCGATCAGAGCGCAAACGGACCTGCCCATCGCCGTGGGGTTTGGCATTAAGACGCCCCAGGCGGCTAAGGAGATGGCTGCGGTTGCGGACGCGGTAGTCGTTGGCTCTGCAATCATTGACGTGATAGCGGCCGCGCAGCCGCAAGACGCGCCCGGGGCGGCCCATAAATTTGTAGAAAGTCTGCGCGGCGCGCTTGAGGAGGCATCATCATGAGTTGGCTGGACCGGACACTGCCCAAGCTGCGCTTTTGGACCAAGCGCGATGTGCCTGAGAATTTGTGGGCGAAATGCCCCAATTGCGGCCAATTGGTCTTCTCCAAAGAGTTGGTGAAGAATCTGAGTGTGTGTCCCCATTGCGGCTATCACGAGCGCATCGGCCCCGAAGAGCGCTTAACCCAGCTGTTTGATGATCAAGAGTACACGCTCATCGCGCTGGACCAAACCAAGGATGACCCGCTCGGCTTTAAAGACTCCAAGCGCTATCCCGACCGCCTGAAAGACGCGCGAAGCAAGACCAAAAAACACGATGCTTTTGAGGTCGCTGTGGGCAAGCTGGAAGGCTTGGAGACGGTCATTGGCGTTCAGAATTTCCACTTCATGGCCGGCTCCATGGGCGTGAATGTGGGCAATGCTTTCAACCGCGGCGTGGAAACCGCGCTAGAGCGCAACGCACCTTATGTGGTGTTTTCCGCCTCCGGCGGCGCGCGCATGCAGGAGAGCATTCTCAGCCTCATGCAGCTGCCGCGCACCACGGTGATGCTCAACCGCTTAAAGCGCGCTGGGTTGCCCTATATCATCGTTCTCACATACCCGACGACTGGCGGGGTGACGGCGTCCTTCGCTATGCTTGGCGATGTCCAAATTGCAGAGCCGGGCGCTCTGATTGGCTTTGCCGGCCAGCGCGTTATTGAAAACACCATCCGCGAAAAGCTGCCCGAAGGCTTTCAGCGCTCTGAATATCTGTTGGAGCATGGCATGATTGATGCGGTCGTGCACCGTAAGGACCTGCGCCGCGAGCTTGCCAAGATTTTGGGCATTTTGACGAAAACGGAAAACGGCGTTCCAAGCGAGCCGCGCAAAGCGCTGGCCGCGCCGACGGAATGACCGACGTATAGCCGACCCCCACGGTTCCCATGCTAGACAGTGTTGATGCGGCGCTGGCCGCTTTTCAAAGCCGCCACCCGCGCAAGATCGATTTATCCCTCGGCAGGCTGGAGGGCTTGCTTGAGGCTCTCGGCAACCCGCACCGGTCCTTACCGCCTGTCATTCACGTCGCTGGCACCAATGGCAAAGGTTCAACAGACGCGTTTCTGCGCGCCATGCTGGAGGCGGCAGGCCATAGCGTGCATGTCTATACCTCGCCGCATCTGGTGCGTTTTCATGAGCGTATTCGCTTGGCTGGCACACTTATTTCAGACGAACATTTGCTGGAGGTGCTCAGCACTGTCGATGAGGCGGCAAAGGATGCGACCATCACATTTTTTGAAGCCACGACAGCC